>JAEZHQ010000007.1 GCA_023416455.1 Pseudomonadota bacterium
CAGCGCCACGAGGTCGCCGGGGCCGAGCGCGGCGGCCAGCCGGCGCGCCAGCGCGGCGGTGGCGGCCTCGTCGGCCAGGGGCAGGGTGCGTCGGACGGTGGGGTGCGGCATGGCGCGGATTGTGGTCGAACGGCGCCACCGGCCGCAAGCCGGAAAGGGGCGCCACACGCCATGGTCACGGCGCTGCGGGGTTGACCGCAACCCCGAAACCGGACAATTGAAGGCACCAAACCGCGGGTCGACCGCAACGCCTCACCCCCCGAGCCTCAAGGTATCGCGTCCATGTCGCAGACCGTCCATCGCACCGATGTCGTCATCGTCGGCGCCGGCCCCGTCGGGCTGTTCGCCATCTTCGAATGCGGCATGCTGAAGATGCGCTGCCATGTCGTGGACGCGCTGGACATGGTCGGCGGGCAGTGCGCCGCGCTCTACCCGGAAAAGCCGATCTACGACATCCCCGGGCATCCGGCCATCGATGCCGCCGACCTGATCGACCGGCTGGCGCAGCAGGCCGCCCCCTTCGCGCCGACCTACCATCTGGGCCAGCAGGTCGAGAGGCTGACCCGCACCGAGGAGGGCCGCTGGCTGGTCGAGACCAGCATCGGCACGGTGATCGACGCCCGTGCGGTCATCGTCGCCGCCGGCTGCGGCGCCTTCGGCCCCAACCGCCCGCCGCTGGAAGGTCTGGAGCGGTTCGAGGGGAAATCGGTCTTCTACATGGTGCGCCGCCGCCAGGACTTCGCCGGCAAGCGCGTGGTCATCGCCGGCGGCGGCGACTCGGCGGTCGACTGGACGCTGTCGCTGGCCGACGTGGCGGAAAAGGTCTACGTCATCCACCGCCGCCCCAAGTTCCGCGCCGCCCCGGAGAGCGTCGCCCGCATGGACGTGCTGGCCCGCGAGGGCAAGGTGGAGATGGTGGTGCCCTACCAGCTGGCCGGGCTGGTCGGCGAGGAGGGGCAGCTGTCGGCGGTGCGCGTCGCCACGCTGGACGGTGCGGAGAAGGAGCTGCCGGCCGACGCCCTGCTCGCCTTCTTCGGCCTGTCGATGAATCTCGGCCCCATCGCCGGCTGGGGCCTGAACCTGGAGCGCAACCACATCGCGGTCAGCCTGCCGGGCTGCGCGACCAGCGCGCCGGGCATCTTCGCCATCGGCGACATCGCCACCTACCCGGGCAAGCTGAAGCTGATCCTCTGCGGCTTCTCCGAGGCGGCCCAGGCCGCCCACGCCATCCACCCGCTGGTCCATCCGGGCGAGGCGCTGCACTTCGAATACTCCACCTCCAAGGGCGTTCCGGGGGCGGAATAAAGCCGCTTCGAGAGGGTGCCGTACGGCTTTCCCCCACCCGGCCCTCCCCCGCCGCGCGGGGGAGGGCCGGGGGAAAGCGCTATCAGCCGCCGCGCGGACCCTGGCCGGGGCCGCCGTTCGGGCCGGGGCCGCCGGGGCCGCCGTGATGGCGCGGTCCCATGTGGCCGAAGCCGCGGCCGGCGCGGTTGAACAGCTGGTCGGCCGTCTTCTGCTGGTCCGGGGTCAGCTGCGCGTAGAGGTCGTCAAGGGCCGGGCGCACCTGCTGGAGCTGTTGCAGGCGGGCCGACATCATCTCCTCCATCCGCTGCAGGCGCTGCGGCAGGGCCGTGGGCCTCGGCTGGTCCTTGTACTTGGCGCAGAGATCCTGGGTCGGCTTCTGGCTCGCCTTGGCGGCGTCGGCCAGGCGGGTCCAGGCCGCCCGCTGCTGGTCGGTGATGTTCAGCTTCTTCTCGGCGTAGGCCAGCATGCCGGCGAGCCGGGCGTCCTGGTCTTCGCACATGCGGGAGAATTGGCGTCCGTCGTCGCGGCCGGGACCGGGGCCGGGACCGGGGCCGGGCGGCTGCTGGGCGAGGACCGGCACCGCGAGGCCGAGGCCGATCACCAGCGCGGCGGTGGTCATCAGGGCACGTTTCATGGGGAAGCTCCTTGTTTCGAAGGGCCGGCCGTGCCGTCCCGATGAGCCGAGAATGGCCCCCGGGCTTTGCCGGCTGATGTCCGTCGGCCGGTCATTTGGTAACACTGTGTAACAGCCCGGCCGCCCGTAACGCGGCGTTACATATTTTTCCTTCACCGGCGCGTGCGCCCGGCCGATCATGGGGCATGGACCGCACACCACATCTTCTGGTTGTCGACGACGACCGCGAAATCCGCTCCCTGGTCGCCCAGTTCCTGACGCGCCACGGCTTCCGCGTGACGGGTGCGAAGGACGGGGCGGAGATGATGCGCACGCTGGACACGGCGCGCGTGGATCTGGTCGTGCTCGACCTCATGCTGCCGGGCGAGGACGGTCTCAGCCTGTGCCGCCGTCTGCGCGCCGCTCCCGACACCGCCCAGCTTCCGGTCATCATGCTGACCGCCATGGGCGAGGAGACCGACCGCATCGTCGGGCTGGAGATGGGCGCCGACGACTATCTGGCCAAGCCCTTCAGCCCGCGCGAGCTGCTGGCCCGCATCAAGGCGGTGCTGCGCCGCGTCGCCGTGCCGCCGCCGGGGGCGGGGGGCGGGGCGGGGGGCGGCAAGCGGCTTCAGTTCGAGGGCTGGACGCTCGATCTGGCCAAGCGCGAGCTGCGCTCGCCCGACGGGGTGCTGGCCCAGCTTTCGGCCGGCGAATACGACCTGCTGGTCGCCTTCGTGGAGCATCCCCAGCGCGTGCTGACCCGCGACCAGCTGCTCGACCTCGCGCGCGGGCGCTCGGCGGTGCCCTTCGACCGCTCGGTGGACGTCCAGGTCAGCCGTCTGCGCCGCAAGATCGAGCCCGACCCGGCCGAACCGACCCTGATCAAGACGGTGCGCGGGGGCGGCTATCTGTTCACGGCTTCCGTCTCGGTGGTGGCATGATCCACGGCGGCATGATCCGGCGCTGGCTGCCCGACAGCATCGCCGCGCGCATGGCGCTGACGGTGGTGCTGGCGCTTTTGCTGACGCAGGCGATCAGCGCGCTCGTCTACCTGACCGACCGGCCGGCGGGGCCGCCGGCGCACGGGCCGCGCGTGCTGGTGCAGCGCGTCACCGCCATCGTGCAGCTGGTGGAGAGCACGCCGGAGGCGGCGCGCGGCCGGCTGGTGCGGGCGATCGACGACCCGGTGCTGCGCGTGGAGTGGACGGCGAACAAGCCCCGCTTCGGCAACCGGCGGGACAGCTACGCCTTCGACATGCTGCGCCGCCGCCTGCGCGAGGCGCTGGACGACCCGAAGCGCTCCATCGTGGTGGAGGTCCGGCGCGAGCGGCCGATGCCCTCCCCCTTCCCGGTGGAGGGCCACCACTGGAGCAACGACGTCCGGCTGTCGGTGCAGCTCACCGACGGGTCGTGGCTGGTCTTCGCCGGGGGCGACCCGCTGGAGGGGCCGTTCCGGGTGGCGCGATTCGCCCTGTGGATGGGAGCGATCGCCCTGGTCATCCTGGCCC
>JAEZHQ010000008.1 GCA_023416455.1 Pseudomonadota bacterium
GCGCTGGCCGTCGCCTGGGCGGCGTCGGTTCCGGTGGCGGCCAGCGCCATGGCCGCCGCCCGCTGGGACTGCCCGCCGTTCAGCACGCGCAGGTTGCTGCGGACATAGCCGGTCGAGGCGATCTTGCGGACGATGTCCGACGGCTGCACCGGCGCCGCGTCCGGCAGGTCGGCCTGGCTGTCGCCGCTGCCGACCGTGAAGGGCAGCAGATCCTCCGGCGTGGCGTGGGCGAGGTCGGTGCGGCTCAGGTAGGAGATGGCGATCTCGCGGAAGATGTAGTCGATGACCGAGGTCGCCATCTTGATGGTGTCGTTCCCGGTCACCATGCCCGACGGCTCGAAGCGGGTGAAGGTGAAGGCCTCCACGAACTCCTCCAGCGGCACGCCGTATTGCAGGCCGATCGACACCGCGATGGCGAAGTTGTTCATCAGCGAGCGGAAGGCGGCGCCCTCCTTGTGCATGTCGATGAAGATCTCGCCGAGCCGGCCGTCCTCATACTCGCCGGTGCGCAGATAGACCTTGTGGCCGCCGACCGTGGCCTTCTGGGTGTAGCCCTTGCGGCGGTGCGGCAGGCGCTCGCGCTCGGCCGACTTGCGCGCGATGATCTTCTCGACGACCTTCTCGACGACCCGCTCGGAGACCATCTGGGTGCGGACCGCGTTCGGCGCCTCGACCACCGCGTCGAGCAGCGCGCCGTCCTCCTCCTCGTCCAGCAGGGAGGCGGAGAGCGGCTGGCTGAGCTTGGAGCCGTCGCGGTAGAGCGCGTTGGCCTTCAGCCCCAGGCGCCAGGACAGCAGATAGGCCTCCTTGCACTCCTCGACCGTGGCCAGGTTGGGCATGTTGATGGTCTTGGAGATGGCGCCGGAGATGAAGGGCTGGGCGGCCGCCATCATGGTGATGTGCGATTCCCAGGACAGGAAGCGCCGGCCGATGCGGCCGCAGGGGTTGGCGCAGTCGAACACCGGCAGATGCTCGGCCTTCAGGAAGGGGGCGCCCTCCAGGGTCATGGCGCCGCAGCAGTAAGTGTTCGCCGCCTCCAGCTCGGCCTTGGTGAAGCCGAGCGCGCCCAGCAGGTCGAAGCCCGGCTTGTCCAGCAGCTCGGCCGGGATGCCCAGCCTGTCGACGATGACGTCGGCGCCGACCGTCCACTTGTTGAAGGCGAACTTGATGTCGAAGGCGGTGGCGAGACCGGCCTCCAGCCTCTCCAGCACCTCCTCGGGGAAGCCCTTGGCCTTCAGCGTCTCGTGGTTGACGCCCGGCGCCCCCTTCAGCGTGCCGTGGCCGACCGCGTAGCGCTCGATGGCGGCGATCTGGTCGGGCGCGTAGCCCAGCGTGCGCAGGGCCTCCGGAACCAGGCGGTTGACGATCTTGAAGTAGCCGCCGCCGGCCAGCTTCTTGAACTTCACCAGCGCGAAGTCCGGCTCGATGCCCGTGGTGTCGCAGTCCATGACGAGCCCGATGGTGCCGGTCGGGGCGATCACCGTGGCCTGGGCGTTGCGGAAGCCGTGCTGCTCGCCCAGCTCCAGCGCCTGGTCCCAGGCGCGGGCGGCGGCCTGCGCCAGCTCGGCATCCGGGCATTCGTCGGCGACGAAGGGAACCGGCTTCACCGACAGGCCCTCGTAGTCGTCCATCTCGCCGTAGGCGGCGCGGCGGTGGTTGCGGATGACCCGCAGCATGTGGTCGCGGTTGCGCTCATAGGCCGGGAACGGCCCCAGCTCCTGAGCCATCTCGGCCGAGGTGGCGTAGGCGACGCCGGTCATCACCGCGGAGATGGCGGCGCACAGGGCGCGGCCCTCGCTGGAGTCGTAGGGCAGGCCGGACGCCATCAGCAGGCCGCCGAGGTTGGCGAAGCCGAGGCCGAGCGTGCGGAACTCGTAGGAAAGCTGGGCGATCTCCTTGGACGGGAACTGCGCCATCAGCACCGAGATTTCCAGAACGATCGTCCAAAGGCGGCAGGCGTGCTCGAAGGCGTCGACGTCGAAGGAGCCATCCTTCAGGCGGAACGACATCAGGTTCAGCGACGCCAGGTTGCAGGCCGTGTCGTCGAGGAACATGTACTCCGAGCACGGATTCGAGGCGTTGATCCGCCCCGAGGCCGGGCAGGTGTGCCAGTCGTTGATGGTGGTGTCGAACTGCACGCCGGGGTCGGCGCAGGCCCAGGCGGCATAGCCGACCTTGTCCCACAGGTCGCGGGCGCGCAAGCTCCGGGCGACCTTGCCGTCGGTGCGGCGGATCAGGTCCCAGGAGTCGTCGTTCAGCACCGCCTCGACGAAGGCGTTGGAGATGCGGACCGAGTTGTTGGAGTTCTGGCCGGACACCGTCAGGTAGGCATCCGAATCCCAGTCGGTGTCGTAGGTCCGGAACTCGATGGCGGTGAAGCCCTGCGCGGCGAACTGGATCACGCGCTGGACGTAGTTCTCCGGCACCTGGGCCTTGCGGGCGGCCAGGATGGCCGCCTTGAGCGCCTTGTTCTCCTTGGGATCCTGGCCGGCCTGGGCGGCGGCCATCACGGCGCCGAGATGCTCCCGGCAGATGCGCGAGCCGGTGACCAGGGCGGCGACCTTCTGCTCCTCGTTCACCTTCCAGTCGATGTAGGCCTCGATGTCCGGGTGGTCCATGTCCACCGTGACCATCTTGGCGGCGCGGCGGGTGGTGCCGCCCGACTTGATGGCGCCGGCGGCGCGGTCGCCGATCTTCAGGAAGCTCATCAGGCCCGACGACTTGCCGCCGCCGGCCAGCCGCTCGCCCTCGCCGCGCAGGCGGGAGAAGTTGGAGCCGGTGCCCGAGCCGTACTTGAACAGGCGGGCCTCGCGGACCCACAGGTCCATGATGCCGCCCTCGTTCACCAGATCGTCGGCCACCGACTGGATGAAGCAGGCGTGCGGCTGCGGGTGCTCGTAGGCCGAGGCCGAGGAGGTCAGCAGGCCGGTCTTGAAGTCGACGTAATAGTGGCCCTGGCTCGGGCCGTCGATTCCGTAGGCCCAGTGCAGGCCGGTGTTGAACCATTGCGGGCTGTTGGGGGCGGCCATCTGGGCGGCCAGCATGAAGCGCATCTCGTCATAGAAGGCGCGCGCGTCGGCCTCCGCGTCGAAATAGCCGCCCTTCCAGCCCCAGTAGGTCCAGGTGCCGGCCAGCCGGTCGAAGACCTGCTTGCCCGACGACTCGCCCGCGGTGCGCTTCTCCTTGGGCAGGACGGCCAGCGCCTCGCGGTCGGCCTCCCGGCGCCACAGCCAGGAGGGCACCCCCTCCTCCTCGACCGGCTTGAGCGCGACCGGAACGCCCGCCTTGCGGAAGTATTTCTGCGCCAGGATGTCGCTGGCCACCTGGCTGAAGGACTCGGGAACCTCGATGTCCGCCTGCTGGAAGACCACAGAGCCGTCGGGGTTACGGATCTCGCTCGTCACCCGGCGGAAGCCGAGGCCGGCGTAGGCATCCTGACCCTCATTCGTGAAACGACGCTGGATCCGCATGGTGACTCGCACTCCCTCTTGTCTGCCGGAAACGCCGATCCGCCGCCCGCCACGCTGACGCTGGCTGCCAGGCGCTAGACCCTGTATGTTGGCGCGCATCCTAGCCCCATCCTTTGGGGCAGGCAAGCGACAACACTATATGTAGTGGCTTAAACCATCGCGGCCTCCATAGATATGGCGTGCCGGATGAAACACCGCACGGCCGCCGGGGTTCCCCTCGCTGCGGCGCGAAAGGCCCGGCCGGCCTGAGCGGCGGCCCCGGTCGGCAACACAGCGGCGACG
>JAEZHQ010000009.1 GCA_023416455.1 Pseudomonadota bacterium
GGACGGGCTGCGGCGCGGCGAGCATCAGGTGGCGCAGTTCCGGCGCATCGGCAAGGGCGGGCGGGAGATCTGGATCGAGGCGTCCTACAACCCCATCCTCGACGCCGGCGGCAAACCCTGCAAGGTGGTCAAGTACGCCACCGACGTCACGCAGCAGGTTCGCCTCCTGAGCAACCTTAAGGCGCTGATCGACCTCAATTTCGGGGAGATCGAGAAGGCCCTCGAACGCTCCGGGGAGCTGTCCGCCACCGCCACCGGCGCCGCCAGCGGGACCTCGGGCAACGTGCAGGCGGTGGCCGCCGCGGCTGAGCAGCTGGCGGCGTCCGCGCGGGAAATCTCGACCCGCATGACGAAATCGAGGGAGACCGCCGATGCCGCGCAGGCACAGGCGGAGGCCGCGGACCAATCGACGCAGCGCCTGGTGAGCGCCACCCGGCAGATGGGCGGCATCGTCGATCTCATCCGCAGCATCGCCAGCCAGATCAATCTTCTGGCCCTGAACGCCACGATCGAGGCGGCGCGCGCCGGCGAGGCGGGACGGGGCTTCGCCGTGGTCGCCACCGAGGTGAAGAACCTGGCCAACCAGGCGGCCCACGCCACCGACCAGATCTCCGGCGAGATCGACGGCATCCAGGCGGTGTCCAGCGACGTGGTCGACGCGCTGGAAGGCATCCGCAACGCCATCGGAACGGTCCGCGAGTATGTCCTCGCGACCGCCGGCGCCATCGAGGAACAGAGCGCCGTCGCCCACGACATGTCGCTGAACATGCAGAGCGCCTCGCAGGCGGTCGCCACGGTCACCGACACCATCGGATCCATCGTGGCGTCGATCCATCAGGTGTCGGCCGCCGTGGGCAAGACCAAGGAGGAGGCCCAGGTCCTGGCCCGCTGACCGCGGCGGCAACCGGACGGGAGCCGGACGGCCGGGCGCCGCCGAATCCCTCCCTCGCGCTCAGCGCGGCGGGCCGGCGGAGGGCGGCTCGACGGCGACGTCGCTGAAGGAGACCGCGCCGTCGCCGTGGAAGTGGACGAGGACCGAGGCGGCGCCGGCCCCGCCCGCCAGTTCGGCTTCGAGGGCGAGGGCCCGCTCCTCGGAGGTGTAGTAGCGGAAGGGCTGCCCCGGGGCGTCGATCCGGTGGCGGCAGTCCCCGGCGGGCGGAAGCGTGCAGGCGGCGGCCTCGACGACCGGGCGCAGGGCGTCCGCCGGGTTGGGCCGCAGGCAGGCGCAGGCGGCCTCCGTGGCGGGCAGGTCGAGCCGGAACTGGAGATAGTGCCCGCGCAGGAGGTCGCGCGGGTCGTAACCGGTGATCGCGACGCGCAGGGCCGGCTGGGACGCCCGCGCCAGCGTCAGCTGCGCCGCCCAGCCCGCAACCAGCAGGGTGGGCAGGAGCAGCGGCGCCAGGACCAGGAGGCGGCGCATCGCCGGGACGCCGGTCATGGCGGCACGGAGGACGGCGCCGGGGGCGGCGTCCGCTTCAGGATGCGGCGGACCCCGTAGCCCAGCGCCAGCAGGAGAAGGCCGCAGGCGATCAGCCCGACCCCGGTGAAAAGGAGCCCGCTGAAGGCTTCCAGGAAGACCAGGAACAGGCGCAGCGCGATGGCCAGGATGGCCAGCCGGTAGAGCGCGGTCCGGCCGGCGGCGTGGGCGAGGTGGGAGGCCGCCCACCAGTAGAGGCAGACGGCGATGGCCTCGACCACCGGCGAGCCGGCGCCGCCGGAGAGGAGCGGCAGCACCGCGTAGGCCGGCGACGCCACGACGAAGGCGGTCAGCCAGGGGTTGGCCGGCCAGGGCAAGGCGGCGCGGCGCCAAGCGAAGGCGGCCTGCACGGCGGCCAGGCCGAGGGTGGCGCAGGCCGCGCCGGCCAGGGCGTCCATCCGGAACGCCGGGTCCGGAGGCTCGCCGTCGAACCGCCAGACGTGCTGTGCCGCCGAGGTCAGAAGGACGAGCGTCCCCAGCATGACGAGATGAAGGTGCCGCCCCCAGGCGGCGCGCGGTCCGGCCCCTCCGGCCAGGAGCGGGGCCGCATAGCCGGCGACGAGGAAGAGGGCGACGCTGGTCCCGATCAGCCGCGCCTCGGCCAGCGCCTCGGCGTTCTCCGCGAAGCCGAACCCGGCGGTGACGAAGAGGCCGGCGGTCCAGGACCAGCGGCTGGCGGCGCCGCGGCCGAAGGCGACGGTGAAGGGGGTGACCAGCGCCAGCCAGGCGGCAAGGAGGCCGAAGCCGCTGCCCTGGAGCTGGAAGCTCTGGCCGACATGGGCCAGCAGCGCCAGCGTCGAGGCCGACAGCACCAGAAGCAGCCCCTCGCGCTTGCGGGCCGCCGCCGTTCCCGGGCGGTCCTTCAGGACCACGGCCGCGGCCCACAGGCCGAGGGCGAGGTTGAGGGCGACGTGCCCGCCCAGCTTGGCCGCGACCGGGATGGCCTCCCAGTTGGCCGAGACCACCGCGACGATGCCGAGCGCGACCGAGAGGGCGCCGATCAGCGTCAGGGTCGACGGGCGGCCCGCCCGCCCGGGGGATTCGAAAGCCAGCAGGCGCGCCGCCGTGGCGTGGTCGATCAGCCCGGCATCCCGCCAGCGATCGATGCGCGACCGGATGGCGCGGCCGTGGATGTCGATCATTGGATGCCGATCATCGGATGTCGATCATTCGCTGCCTCGCGGGAAGATGCCGGCGGCCGGCCCGCGACGCTAACCCGGCCGGCCGGGCCGGTCAAAGGGGTTCGTGGCGACCCTTCTTTCGGATGAGCTGCGCTCACCCGATCATGCACCGTACTCGTTTGTCAACCCGGGGCTGTGCGGCCGACACTGGCCTCGTTCCCACCAGACCGGAGACACCGATGTCCACCCCCATCTTCTGCACCGTCGACGAAGGCATCGCCACCGTCACCCTGAACCGCCCGGAGAAGCTGAACGCCATCAACTACGCGATGGCCGACGCCCTGCTCGCCCTGCTCGACCGCCTGGAGACCGACGACGCCGTCGGCGCGGTGATCATCACCGGCGCCGGAGACCGCGCCTTCTCGGCGGGCGGCGACATCCGCGAGTTCTCCGAAAGCGTCCGCCGCGGTCCGGCGGTGGCGGTGCGCGACTTCGTCCGGCGCGGGCAGGCGATGACCGCGCGGATGGAAGCCTTCCCCAAGCCGATCATCGCCGCGGTGAACGGCCTCGCCTACGGCGGCGGCTGCGAGGTCACGGAGGCCGTGCATCTGGCCGTGGCCAGCGAGCGCGCCATCTTCTCCAAGCCGGAGATCAAGCTCGGCATGCCGCCGACCTTCGGCGGCACGCAGCGGCTGTCGCGGCTGGCCGGACGCAAGCGCGCGCTCGACCTGCTGCTGACCGGCGACACCTTCCTGCCCGCCCAGGCGCTGGAGATGGGGCTGATCAACCGGGTCGTCCCCCATGACGAGCTGATGCCGGCGGCCCGCGACCTCGCCCGCCGCATCCTGCGCCATTCGCCCCTGGCCGTCGCCAGCATCGTGACGGCGGTGTGCCGCGGCATCAACATGTCCATCGGCGAGGGCCTCCAGATGGAGAGCGAGCAGTTCGCCAAGGTCGTCCCGACCCGCGACCTGCGCGAGGGGCTCGACGCCTGGATCGAGCGCCGCGCGCCGGCCTTCACCGGGCAGTAAGGCGCCGCCCGGCGCCGCCCGGCCCGGCGGGCGCCGCCGGCCGGGCGACCAGGACCGGTTCCGCG
>JAEZHQ010000105.1 GCA_023416455.1 Pseudomonadota bacterium
GGCCGGCGGCGGGCGGGCGCTGGTCGCCGGCTCCGGCCCGCTGATCGAGGTGCCGCTGGACGATCTCGCCCGCCGCTTCGACGAGGTGGTGCTGGTCGACCTCGTGCACCCGCGCTCCGCCCGCCGCCAGGCCCGCCGCTTCGCCAACGTCCGGCTGGCCGCGCTGGACGTCACCGGGATCCTGGACCCGCTCGCCGATGCCCTGGCCGGCGGGCGCCCCCTGCCCGCTCCGGATCCGCCCGCCCTGGCGGGCGGAGGCTTCGCCTTCGCGGTGTCCTGCAATCTCCTGTCGCAGCTTCCCCTGCTGCCGCTGGCGGCGATCGGGCGCCGCGCCCCGCACATCCCCGACGCCGAGCGCGCCGCCTTCGCCCACGCGCTGGCCCGCAGCCACCTGGAATGGCTGGCCCGCAGCGCCGCCACCGCCGCTCTCTACACCGACGTCGAAAGCCTGTGGCTCGACCACGGCCGCGTGGTGGAGCGCGACCCGTCGGACTGGGGGGTGGCGCTTCCCGAGCCGGACCGGCGCTGGAGCTGGGACATCGCCCCCGCCCCGGAGGAGGACCGGCACCGCGACCTCCGCCACACCGTCGGGGCCTGGTTCGACATCACCCACGCCGTCTCCGGCACGATTCCGGCCGGACGGGAGCCCTGACCGCCGCCACCGTCGGCCGGGACCCGCAGCCGGCCCCGATTGAAATACATATATAATATGTATTATATATCCATTCCATACTTATATTATAGATTTATCCTTGACCCGTGCTTGCCGGTGATCGCATAGTGAATCACCGGACAGGGCCGGCAAAATAGACGCCGCCCGACCGCATTCCACAAAGACACACGCGAAAACCATCAAGAAACGGGAGCCCCGCCGATGAGCGCCGCTGCACACCCCGACTCCCACGGCCCGGACGCCGTGACCCCGATCGGTCTGGACATCCGCCCCATCGGCGGCAACATCGGCGCCGAGGTGCGCGGTGTCCGTCTGTCCGGCGACCTGCTGCCGGCGACCGTGAAGGCGCTGCATCAGGCGATCCTGAAGCACCGCGTCATCTTCGTGCGGGACCAGCATCACCTGGACGACGCCACCCAGGAAGCCTTCGGCCGGCTGTGGGGGCCGCTGGTCGGCCATCCGACCGTCCCGTCGCTGGAGGGCACCTCCGCCATCCTCGACGTGGACGGCGCGCGCGGCGAGCGGGCGTCGTCCTGGCACGCCGACATCACCTTCGTCGACGCCTATCCCAGCGTCACCATCCTGCGCCCCCATGCCCTGCCCGAGCGCGGCGGCGACACGCTGTGGGGCAACACGGTGGCCGCCTACGAGGAGTTGCCCAAGCCGCTGCGCGACCTCGCCGACCAGACCTGGGCGCTCCACAGCAACAACTACGATTACGTCGGCGACCGCGGCAGCATCCATTCCGCAGGGCTTCAGCGGTATGAGACCGTCTTCACCTCGACCGTCTACGAGACCGAGCATCCGCTGGTGGCGGTGCACGCGGAGACCGGCGAGCGGACGCTGATCGTCGGTCACTTCATCCGCAAGCTTCTCGGCTACGGGACGTCCGATTCCCAGCGCCTCCTGGCGATCTTCAACGACCACGCCACCCGGCCGGAGAACACCGTCCGCTGGCATTGGTCGCTGGGCGACGTGGCGATCTGGGACAACCGGACCACCATCCACCGCGCCGTGGACGATTTCGGCGACCTGCCGCGGATCGTGCGCCGCACCACCATCGCCGGCGAGGCGCCGGTCAGCGTCGACGGCCGGCGCAGCACCCCGACCCGGGTGGTCGGCCACCGGCCGGGCGTCGCGGCCTGAGCGGGGGATCCGAACACCGGCCTCCCAAGGGGGGCGCGGGTCCGGAAACCCCGATCCGGATGACCGGCCGGGTCATCGTGGCGCCCGCGGGATGAGGACGGGCCGGCCTGCGTCGCACTTCGCCGCAGGCCGGCCCTCATCCACGACGGCGGGAGGAGCCGGTCACGCCGCCTTGATGTCGGTGAGGAAACGCTCGATCTCGCTGCGCAGATGGACGGCCTGGCGGGTCAGATCCTGCGAGGAGCTGAGCACCTCGCCCGCCACCGTCTTGGTGCTGTCCGCCGCCCGGGCGACCCCGTCGATGATGGTGGTCACCGACTGGGTGGCCTTGGCCGCCTGCTCGGCGTTGGCGGCGATCTCCAGGGTCGCCGTGCCCTGCTCGCCGATCGCCCCGGACACCACGTCGGAAATGCGGCCCATGTCCTCGATCACGGTGACGATCTGGCCGATGGCCGCCGCCGCGCCGTCGGTGACCGACTGCATGGTGGTGATCTGGCCGGAAATCTCCTCGGTCGCCTTGGCGGTCTGGCTGGCCAGGCTCTTGACCTCGCTGGCCACCACGGCGAAGCCCTTGCCGGCCTCGCCGGCCCGCGCCGCCTCGATCGTGGCGTTCAGCGCCAGAAGGTTGGTCTGGGCGGCGATGTCGTGGATGAGTTGGACCACCGCGCCGATCCGGTTGGCGGTCTCCACCACCACCCGCATGGTCTCGCCGGCCTGGGCGGCGGCCCCCACGGCGGCCTGGGTGATGCGGCCGGACTCCTCGATGTGGCGGCCGATGTCACCGATGGACATGCGGAGCTGGTTGGCCGCGGAGGCCACCGCGCCGACGTTGGCGGCGGTCTCCTCGGCGGCGGCGGCGACGCTGGTCGCCTCGTGCAGGGTGCGGTCGGCGCCGTCGCTCATCGACTTGGCGGTGGACTCCAGGCCGTCGGCCGCCGACGCCACCACGCGCACGATGCCGCCGACACGGGCGTCGAAATCATCGGTCACCCGTTCGAGCTGGCGGGTGCGCTCCTCGCGCAGGGCGCGGACCCGCTCCTGCTCGGCGTGCAGCGCGTCGGCCTTGATCAGGGCCTCCTTGAACACCTGCACGGCCTCGGCCATCTGGCCGATCTCGTCGGTGCGGTCACGGGCCGGCACGTCGAGCTGGCGTTCGCCGGCGGCCAGCCGCTGCATGGTGCCGCTCATCGCCGACAGCGGCAGGGTGATGCCGCGGGCGAACAGCACGCCGGCCAGGCACACCACCGCCAGCAGGCCGGCGCCCGCCCCCACCATCTGGTTGCGCATGGAGGCGACCGGGGCCAGGATCTCGTCAACCGCCGCCTCGGCCAGCACCATCCAGTCCAGAGTGGCGTGCTTCAGCGGCCGGTAGGCGGTGAGCGACGGGCCGCTGCCGCCCGCGTTGGCGCTCTCGACCACGCCCATGCGGTCGCCGTCGGCTTCGATCGTGCCTGCGGCTCCTCCCTCGTAGGGCTTCAGGATCGCCGGTTCGCCGGAGAAGCGCGGCGTGCTGCGCAGCTTCCGGTCGGCGCCCATCAGGAACGTGTCGCCGGTGTCGCCCATGCCGTCGGTGGCCCGCATGATCCGCTCCAGCCCGCCGGCTTCGAGGCGGAAGACCAGCATCCCCAGGAGCTGATCCCCGCCGCCCGTCAGGACCACCGGGCTGGCCAGGAACATCGACGGGGTGCCGCCGGCCGGGGCATAGGCGGTGAAATCGAGCGTGCGGGCGGTCCCCGCCTGCGAATCCCGCCGGGTCGCCTCCAGCAGATCCTTGAGCGGGCCGGTGGTGACGGAGCCGCCGAAGTCGGCGCCCTTGGCGGCGCTGTAGATGATGGCCCCATCCGGGTTCACCAGCAGCACGTCGGCCAGCCCGCGCCGCAGCATCAGGTCGCGCATCCAGGGATGCAGCCGCAGATGCGCCATGTCGTAGACGGTGCTGCTCTCCGGCTTGTCCATCCGGTAGCGCTCGCCCGGCGGATTCGGATTGTCGTCGATGTAGCGCTTGCGCACCTGCGCCGTCGCGTCACCGCGGTTGGCTTCACCCTGCCAGCCGCCGTTCAGCGCCACCACCGAATCACGCATGGAGCGCGTGGTCGCCGTCAGCGCAACGTCGCCTTCCAGCGCCTCGATGTAGGACTGGACGCTGGAGGCGCGCGCGTCGGCCAGGGCGATCAGCTTGTCCTGCGCGGCCTGGCGCAGGCGTTCGGTCGCCACCGAGTAACCGAACGTGCCCATCAGGGCGGCCGACAGCACCGCCGCGGCCACCACGGCGGTCGGAATCTTATGCCGGAGAAATAAGCGGGCCAATGTCTGAAATCCCCTTCATGCACGCATTCCCTGTGTGGTGTCCTGCAAACCCCGCGCGCGGCGGCGTCGTCCGCAGGGACCATTCCGGCACAAGCTAGATCCGGGCTCGGGAAAGTCGCAAGATGGTTTTACATACAAACAAATTGTCGATATTGCCATCAATCCGCCACCCCGCCGCCGGGAGCGGCCGGGGAGGGTGGCGGACGGATGGCGATCCCGGAGGGCCGGGCCGGCCCTTCTAGACCCGCTCCAGCAGCATGGCGATGCCCTGGCCCACTCCGATGCACATGGTGCAGACTGCGTAGCGCAGCCGCTTCGTCTCCAGCTCGATCAGCGCCGTCGTGGCCAGCCGGGCTCCCGACATGCCGAGCGGATGGCCAAGGGCGATGGCCCCGCCGTTGGGGTTGACCCGGGGATCGTCGTCCGCCAGCCCAAGCTCCCGCAGGCAGGCCAGCGCCTGCGCGGCGAAAGCCTCGTTCAGCTCGATGACGTCGATCCGGTCGAGGCCCAGGCCCGCACGGTCGAGCAGCCGGCGCACCGCCGGGACCGGCCCGATGCCCATGACGCGGGGGTCGACTCCGGACACCGCGCAGCCGACGATCCGCGCCCGCGGCGTCAGCCCGTGGCGGCGCGCGGTCTCCGCGTCGGCCACGATCACCGCCGCCGCCCCGTCGTTGATGCCGGAGGCGTTGCCCGCGGTGACCGTCCCCGGCGACCGGAAGGGCGCCGGCAGCGCCGCCAGCTGGTCGAGCGTGGTGTCGGGGCGGGGATGCTCGTCCATCGCCACCGCGGTGACCGCGCCCTTGCGGCCGCGCACCGGGACGGCGACGATCTCCGCCGCGAAGCGGCCGTTCGCCCGGGCGGCACCCGCGCGCTGCTGCGAGCGGAGCGCGAAGCGGTCCTGGTCCTCGCGCCCGATTCCCCAGCGCGCCGCCACCGTCTCCGCCGTCTCCGGCATGGTGTCGACACCGTGCGTTTCCTTGAGCCGCGGGTTGACGAAGCGCCACCCCATGGTGGTGTCCTCGATCCGCATGGAGCGGGAAAAGGCGCTCTCGGCCTTGCCCATGACGAAGGGCGCGCGGGACATGCTCTCGGCGCCGCCGGCCAGGGCCAGCGACAGCTCCCCGGTCCGGATCCCGCGGGCCGCCATGGCGATGGCGTCGAGCCCCGACCCGCACAGGCGGTTGACGGTGGTGCCCGGCACACCGTCGGGAAGGCCGGCCAGGAGCACCGCCATGCGGGCGATGTTGCGGTTGTCCTCTCCCGCCTGGTTGGCGCAGCCGAGGACGACGTCGTCGATGGCGCCCGGGTCAAGGCCGGGGTTGCGGTCGAGAAGCGCCTTCAGGGGAATCGCCGCGAGATCGTCCGCCCGCACCGACGACAGGGCGCCGCCATACCGGCCGATCGGTGTCCGGATCGCGTCGCAGATAAAAGCTTCCGTCATGGAAAGTCGAACCTCGTTCAAGCCACGGTTTCGATGGCAATTCTACCCGGCCCGAATCACTGCATGCGGCCCGGATCGAAGGAGACTCGCAATGTTGAACATCCGCCTGGATGCCTCAACGCCATTAATGGAAGCGCGGTATGAGCTTTTGTAATAGAGCCGATCGCGCAGAATTCGGCACGGCTTGGCGCCTGACGCCACGCGACAGGACGGAATACTGAAGGAGCGCCGGCGTTTCCGGTTGAACCCACGGCGCTCCGGTGGTGCCCGACGGGAGCGTTCAGGCCCCCGGCATCACAGGACGAAGTTGCGGTAGCGCTCCAGCCACTCGCGGGCGCTGCGGATGATCTCCCGCTTCAGCCGCTCCGCCGCCTCGGCGTCGCGGCCGGCCATGCATTGCAGCATCTCCACATGCATGCGGCGGCCGGTCTCGGCGCGTCCGGGCAGCAGCGTGACGCGCTGGGCGATCACCCGCGCCTTGTCGAAGATGAGGTCGAGGAAATTGGCGGCGTGGTCGTTGTCGGCCCAGCGGATGACGGCGCGCCGGACCTCGTCCAGCCCGTCCAGGTACCGTTCGATGTCGCCGGCCTCGATGGCGATGCGCATGGGCTCGCCAAAGGACTCCAGCAGCCCGTCCCACGCGCCGTCCGGAGCGTTGATCGTGGCGCGGCGCACGCACAGCCCCTCCAGCACCTCGCGCACGTCGAAGATCTCGAAGACCTCCTTGGGTTCCAGCCGCATGACGACGGCGCCGCGATTTGGAATCCGCTCGATCAGGCCGCGCTGCTCCAGGGCCCCCAGGATCTCCCGCACGCGGGCGCGCGAAATGTCGAACTCCCGCGCCAGATCGGTCTCCTGGATGCGGCTCCCCGGCGGCAGGGCATGGCTGGAGATGCGCCGGCGCAGCTGGTCGAGCACGTCGTCGGCCGCCCCTCCCCCACCCTCGCCCCGCTTGGAGCGTGGGCGGGCCGGATGGGTTGCGGTACGGTCGTCGGCGGTGGGCATGGCGCGGCGGCTCCCTGATCGGTCGGTTCGTTCGCGGCGTTCCATCCGCGCCTTCAGTCTACATGATTGGCGACAATCGCGTCTGCATTCCGGCGGGCTACAGCACGAAGGCCATGATGCCGACGGCGAGCAGGAGCAGCAGGCAGAGCCGCCGCACCCGATCCTCGTGGCCGCGCATGCCCAGCCGGAAGGCGGCGTTGCCGACCCAGGTGGCCAGGATGTAGATGGGCAGCAGCACCGCCGTGCGCACCCAGTCGCTGACCGTCATCGGCCCGTCGATCAGGAAGGGAACGAAGGCCGCGATGTTCGACAGGGCGAAGAAGATGATCAGCACCGCCCGCGTCACCGGCAGGGGCATGGACCCGGACAGCAGATAGAGGATCACCGGCGGCCCGCCGATCCCGGCGCTTCCGGTCAGCACGCCGCTGATCACGCCGACCGCCACTTCGGGCGCGCGTCCGCGCGGACCGCGGTAGCGCCAGCCCGACAGGAGAAGCAGGGCCAGCGCCGTCACCACCGCCGCCACGCCGCGCTGCATGAGCCGGGCGTCGACGATGTGCAGCAGCAGGAATCCGACGGGGATGCCGGCCAGGGCGGGAAGGAACAGCGCCCAGACCGTGCGCCATTCCGCCAGCCGCATGGACTCCCTCAGAATCTGTGTCGTGGTGGCGATGTTGAGGAGGAGGATGACCAGCAGGCTTTCGGCCGGCGTCATGAACAGGGTGAAGACCGGCGCCAGCAGCAGCGCCGCGCCGAACCCCGACAGGCCCCGCAGCACGCCGCCGGCGAAGGCGGCGGCCGACAGGGCCGCGAGAACTCCTGGCGTGGGAAACGCCGCGATCAGGAGGTCGGCGATGGCCATCGCCGGACTTCCGGTCACGAGGCGGCCAGATGGTGCACGAGGGCACCGACGACGATGGCGATGAAGAGGGTCTCGGCCAGCACCAGCCCGATCGCCCGCGGCCCGGCGGACCGCAGCGAGCCCAGCGAGGTCTTGATGCCCAGCGCCGCGATGGCGGTGAGGATGCACCAGCCGGACGCCAGATTCATCCCCGCCCGCACCGGCTGCGGGATCAGCCCGAGGCTGTTGAGCGCGACGATGGCCAGGAAGGCGACCAGGAATCCGGGGATCAGCCGCGGCGCCCCGCCTTCCGGCGCGGCGGCCAGCCGGCGGCCGGCCAGCGACACCGCCAGCACCACGGGGACCAGCAGCGAGACCCGCAGCAGCTTGACGATGGTGGCGGTGTCGCCCGCCGTCACCGACACGCTGTAGCCAGCCCCGACCACCTGCGCCACGTCGTGGATGGTGCCGCCGAGGAACACGCCGATCTCGCCGTCCGTCCAGCCGAAGCTGCGCGCGGCGATGGGATAAGCGACCATCGCCACCGTGCTCAGGGTCGTCACCGCGATGATGGTGAAGGCGGTGTCGCGCTCCTGGTCGGGGTGGCGCGGCAGCACCGCCGACAGCGCCGCCGCGGCCGAGGCGCCGCAGATGGCGGTGGCCCCGGCCGACAGCACGCCGAAGCGCGTCGGCAGCCCCAGCAGCCGGGAGACCAGCGCCCCGAAGCCTATGGTCACCACCACCGCCCCGGCGATTCCGGCGAACATGCCCCAGCCCAGCCCGGCGATCTGTTCGACGGTGATGCGCGCCCCCAGCAGGGCGACCCCGATCCGCAGCACGCTGCGCGCGGCGAACCCGACGCCGACGGCGAAGGTCTGGTCCTGCGCGACGAAATGGAAGGCCATGCCGAGCAGCAGGGCGAACAGCATGGCCGGCGCGCCGTAGGTCTCGGCCAGGAAGGTGGCGGCAAGGGCCACGACCAGGCTGAGCATCAGCCCCGCCAGATGGGGACGAAGCCACGCCCGGATGTCCGGTGACATCCGGCCGGCGCGTTCGGAAATCGTCATGGAATCGAGCCTTCGCTTGCAACGCCGCTGGAGAGGAAGGGTGGCCGTCGGGAGCGGCCCGGCGCTGGATGGGGAGGCCCGCCGGCGCCGGGGCACAGGCACGGGTGGCCGCCGGATCAACGGTCGGGTCGCGAAAAGCGTAGAAAGCGGACCATTGGGTGTCAACGACAGTGTCGGCAATCATGTCGACATAAGGTTATGCATTTTCCGCCGGGCGGATCGGTCAGAACTGCCACCAGGGTCCGGCCAGCGCCTTCGATCACGATTCAGGGCACAAGCGCGCGAGACATCAACAACATCATTGTCGACAAACTTGTTGACACTAAAAAGCCGTCCGCTACCCTGACCAACCGAACCGGCGCGTGGCGCCGCACCGAAACCGTTTCCCCTGGGAGGATGAGATTTGCCCACGATGACGGGCGGCCGGGCCGCCGTGGAGGCCCTGAAGGTCGAGGAAGTCAGCACCGTCTTCGGGCTGATCGGCTCGGCGACGATGGAGATGTTCGACGCCCTGTACGACGCGCAGGGCATCCGCTTCATCGGTGTCCGCGACGAGCGCACCGGTGTCCACATGGCCGACGGCTACGCCCGCGCCTCGGGCCGGGCCGGGGTCATCCTGGCCGGGCAGAACGGGCCGGGAGCGACCAATCTGGTGACCGGCCTGGCCCAGGCCCACGCCGCCTACTCGCCGGTGGTGTCCATCGCCGGCGCGCTCTCCTCCGCCCACGTCTACCGCGACGCCTTCCAGGAGGTCGACCAGCAGGCGCTGTTCCGCCCGGTCACCAAGAAGACCTGGACCGTCACCCAGACCGCCCGCGTGCCGGAGATGCTGCGCGAGGGCTTCCGCACCGCCCTGACGCCGCGGCGCGGGCCGGTGCAGATCAACCTGCCGCGCGACATCCTGGCGGAGAGCGCCGACTTCGACGACTTCCAGACGCCCTCCGCCTACCGGACCGAGGTGACGCCGATGGGCGACGCCGACCTCGTCTCCCGGGCCGCCGCGATGCTCGCCGCCGCCGAGCGGCCGCTGATCATCGCCGGCGGCGGCGTGAAGTGGACGGGCGCCCACAAGGCCGTCCTGGCGCTGGCCGAAGCCCTCAACGCCCCGGTCGCCCTGTCGCCGGGCCATGGCGACGCCATTCCCCACGACCATCCGCTGAACGCCGGGCAGGTCGGCCCGCGCGGCAACCCGGTCGCCTCCGGAATGGCGCGCCAGGCCGACGTGATCCTGGCGCTGGGAACGCGGCTCGGCTTCAACGCGACCTTCTACTCCTACGACAACCTGAACCGCGACGCGGCGATCATCCAGGTCGAGATGGAACCGACGGCGATCGGCCGCTACTTCCCGGTCGCCCTGGGAATCTGGGGCGACGCCGGAAAGGTGGCGGAGCAGATCCGCTCGGCGCTTGGCACGCGCGCCGCCACCCCGGCGGCCCGCGCCTGGATGGAGCGCTTCATCGACGACCGCCGCCGCATGCTGGAGGAGCGCGACGCCGCCGTCGGCATGACCACGCCGATCCAGCCCTCCACCCTGTTCAAGGCGCTGCGCGAGGTCCTGCCGCGCGACAGCATGATCACCATGGACGCCGGCACCCTGTGCCTCCAGGCGACCGACGCGCTCAACTACGTCGAGCCGCCGGCCCTGTTCACGCCGCTCGACTTCGGGCTGGTCGGCTTCTCCTTCGCCTGCGGCCTCGGGGTCAAGCTGGCCTGCCCGGAACGCACGGTGGTCAGCCTGATGGGCGACGGCGGCTTCGGCATGACCCTGTCCGAGCTGGGCACCGCCGTGGCCAACGGAATCAACACCGTGACCATCGTCATGAACAACCATTGCTGGGGCGCCGAGAAAGCCTACCAGCGCGACTTCTTCGACGGCCGCTACATCGGCGCCGACATCACCAACCCGCCCTTCGACAAGGTGGCGGAGCTGTACGGCGCCCGCGGCTTCCGGGTGGAGCGGCCGGAGGACATCGCGTCGACGGTGGCCGAGGCCATCGCCTGCGGCAAGCCGGCGGTGGTCGACGTCCAGATGGACCCGAACGCGCTCTACAGCTTCCGGCGCGATTCCTTCAAGCACCGCGCCCGGAGCGGCGCGTGAGCGCGCGGCGTCGCGGCGACGGCCGCCGGCACGGGAGGGCGCGATGAACGCCTACGACTTCATCGTCGTGGGGGCCGGCGCCGCCGGGTGCGCGCTGGCCGCCCGCCTGTCCGAGGACGGGCGCCGCAGCGTCCTCCTGCTCGAAGCGGGGGGCCAGGACCGCAACGTCTGGATCCACATCCCGCTCGGCGTCGGCAAGCTCCTCCAGAACCCCAAATACGTCTGGCAGTTCTCCACCGAGCCGGAGCCGGCGCTGCACGGCCAGCGGATCTACTGGCCGCGCGGCAAGGTGATGGGGGGATCCAGCTCGGTCAACGGCATGGTCTTCGTGCGTGGCGAGCCGGAGGAGTACGACCTCTGGCGCGACCTCGGCAACCCCGGCTGGGGCTACGCCGACCTGCTGCCCTACTTCAAGCGCATGGAGGACTACCCGCAGGGCGACCCGGCCTACCGGGGCCACGGCGGGCCGATGAAGATCGCCAATCGCGGCGCCTGGGATCCGGACCCCCTGTCCGACGCCTATCTCGCCGCCTGCGTCGAGGCCGGCATCCCGCGCAACGAGGACTACAACGCCGCGACCCTGGAAGGCGTCTCCTACCTCCAGCAGAACGCCCACAAGGGACGCCGGTGCAGCGCCGCGGCCGGCTACCTCGCCGACGCGCGCCGGCGCCCCAACCTGCGCATCGAGACGGGCGCCCAGGCGACGCGCGTGCTGTTCGAGGGCACCCGCGCCGTCGGCGTCGAGTACCGGCGGGACGGCGTCCTGCACGAGGCCCGCGCGCGCGCCGAAGTGCTTCTGTCGGCCGGCTCCATCCAGTCGCCCCAGCTGCTGGAGCTGTCCGGCATCGGCGACGCGGAGCGGCTGCGCGCCCTCGGCATCCCGGTGGTCGCCCACCTGCCCGGCGTCGGCGAGGGCCTGATCGACCACCTCCAGGTGCGGTTCACCTACGAATGCACCCGGCCGATCACCATCAACGACCTCATCCACAGCCCCCTGCGCCGGATGATGGCGGGGCTGGAGTACATCCTGTTCCGCCGCGGCCTGCTCAGCACGACCTCCTCGACGGTCCACGCCATCGCCCGGACGCGGCCCGAGCTGCCGCGCCCTGACGTGAAGGTGCAGCTCGCCCAGATCAGCGGCAAGGACCGCTATTCGCGCTCCAAGGAGCTGGGCACCGACCGCCATCCGGGCTTCTCCATCGGTGTCTTCAAGCTGCACCCGGAATCGCGCGGCAGCCTGCACATCCGCTCCGCCGACCCGCTGGAGCACCCGGAAATCCGCGCCAACTACCTGACCCACCCGGAGGACGAGCAAACCTACCTCGACGCCTTCCGGCTGATCCGCCGGATCGCGTCGCAGCCGGCCTTCGCCCCGCTGATGGCCGGCGAGCGGCGGCCCGGCCCGGAGGTGACGGACGACGCCGGCCTCCTGGAGTATGCGCGGACCACCGGCCAGACCTCCTGGCACCCCATCAGCAGCTGCCGCATGGGCACCGACGCCATGGCCGTGGTCGATGCCCGGCTGCGCGTGCGCGGGGTGCAGGGGCTGCGGGTGGTGGACGCCTCGATCATGCCGACCATGGCCTCGCCCAACACCAACGCGCCGGCGATCATGATCGGCGAGAAGGGCGCCGACCTCGTGCTGGAGGACGCCCGCGCCGGCACCGCACCGGCGGTGGCGGCGCCGCTGGTAACGGCCGGATGAGAGCGGAGACCCGGAGATGAGCCACGACGCACCCCACCCCATCAGCGACCCCGACGGCACCGTCGGCGTGATCGGCACCGGAGCCATCGGCTCGCGCATGGTCCGCCGGCTGCTGGCCAACGGCCGCCGGGTCGTCGCTTACGACCTCGATCCCGCCGCCCTGGAACCGCTGCGCGGCCAGGGCGCCGACCTTGCGGACAGCCCGGCGGCGGTGGCGGCACGGAGCCGGACCGTCATCACCTGCGTGACCGACGACGCGGCGGTGGAGCGGGCGCTGCTCGGCCCCGACGGGGTCATCGCCGCCGCGCCGCCGGGCACGCTGGTCGTCGAGACCACCACCTCGACCCCGGCCACCACCCGCCGGGTGGCCGCCGCCCTGGCCCCCCGGGGGGTCGCCGTCGTCGATGCCCCGGTCAGCCGCGGCGTCCCGGCGGCCGAGGCGGGGACACTCTCGATCATGGCGGGGGGCGACTCCGACGCCGTCGACCGCGCCCTGCCCGTGCTCGGCCTGCTCGGAACCGACATCGTGCGCACCGGCCCCCTCGGCACCGGCCACATCGCCAAGGCCATGAACATGCTGGTGCTCGGCGTCAACCTGCTCGCCGCCGCCGAGGTTCTGGCGCTCGGCCGCCGCCTCGGCCTCGACGCGGAGGCGCTGGTCGGGACCATCAACGCCGGGCCGGCCGAAAGCTTCATGACGTCGAACCACCTCCCCAAATACGTGCTGACGGAGCGGTTCGATTCCACCTTCACCCTCGGTCTGATGCTGAAGGACCTGCGGGTCGCCACCCGCATCGCCCACGACCAGGGCCTGCCAGCCCTGTTCGGCACGCGGGTGGAGGAGGTCTACGCCCTGGCCGCCGGCCATGGCATGGCGCCCCAGGACAACACGCGGATCGTGCCCTTCGTCGCCGCGCTCTCGGCCGGGCCGCCGGTGCCCGCGGCGGCGGGCCTGGACGGGGAGCGGGAGAAGGCGCTGGCGGGCCTGCTCGCGGCCACCACCCTGCTCGGCACGCTGGAAGCCTGCCTGATCGGCGCCGGCGCCGGCCTCGCCCCCGAGGCGCTGGTCGCGGTGCTGAACGTCAGCAGCGGGCGCAGCCGGCTGAGCGAGACCGTGATACCGCGGGACCTGCTGTCGGGCCGCTTCGACAGCGGCCAACCCCTGCGCCGGCTGCACCGGGCGGCGCAGGAGGCGGGACGGGCGGCGCGGGAACGGGGCGTGCCCCTGCTCGTCTCCGGCCTGACCCTCGACCTGCTCGCCATCGCGCTGGCCGCGGGCGGCCCCGACCAGGACGTAACCCGGCTGGCCGGGACGATGGAGCGGCTGATGGGGCTGTGCCTGCCGCGCGCGGCGGACGGCGCCTCCCTGGAGTCCGCCGATTTTCCCGGGCCGGGGACCCCCGCCTAGGCGATGACGGCCCCCGGCCCTGGCATCGCGGCGGGATGGCGCTCCGGGGTGCGCGACCGTTTCGCCACCCTGGCCGCCGCCGCCGCGACCGGCGCCCTGCTGGACGCGGCGGGGCTGCCGCTGGCCTGGCTGCTCGGCTCCCTCCTGGGGGCGGCGGCGGTGGCCCTGTGGAGCGGCCGGGGGCGGGCGGTTCCCCACGGGCGCCCGGCCGGCCAGCTCATCGTCGGGGCGGCAATCGGCATGCAGATCACCCTGCCCGTCCTCCTCGCCGTGCTGGAGCGCATGCCCTGGATCGCCGCCGCCGCCGTGCTGGCGACCCTCGCCGGGACGCTCGGCGCGCTGATCCTGATGCGGCTGGGGGGTGCCGACGCCCCCACCGCCTTCTTCGCGAGCCTGCCCGGCGGGGTGGCGGAGATGGCCACCGTGGGCGGCGCCTTCGGGGCCGGACGGGAGGCCGTGGCGATGGTGCAGACCCTGCGGGTCGGGCTGATCGTGGCGGTGCTGCCGGTCATCGTCCTGCATCTGCCGTCGCCGGCCCCGGCGGCCGGCCTTGCCGCCGCCGGGACCGCCCCCATGGGCTGGCCGGCGCTGGCCGGGCTGGCCC
>JAEZHQ010000118.1 GCA_023416455.1 Pseudomonadota bacterium
ATCGGCCCAAGACCTCCTCGAACCGCATCGCCCGGACCTCCGATAGCACTCTGGCCCGACCCATCTCGCCCTCCTTTGGAAGGCTTCCAGAATCGGTCAGATCGTGTGCTACCTACCTCGGTCATATCATGTGTCAGCGACACCAACCCCCGAGGCGCCTTGCGGCCGGATCAAGTGATGCCATATGATCGGATCAGTTGGCTTGGAGGCGGTGATGCAGATTCAGGGGATCGTGACCGTCATGGGTGGCCGAGCGACATTCGGCCGGGCTGTTACCACGCCCCTGGACCTGCAGCGCCGGATTGTCGAGGGAGTGAACGTCGACGCCCTCGATCGCGTTGCCGGGCACGTCTACGCCGACCCGGCGGCGCGCCGGACCCTGATGAACCGCATCGTGCCGGAGGGAACGCTGAAGCGCCGTCTCCGGGAGGGGCGGCTTACCCCGGCGGAGGGCGAGCGCACGGCGCGCGTGGCGAACGTCATCGCGCACGCCGAGTACGTGTGGCGCAACGCGGAGGACGCCCGGCAGTGGCTAACGACGCCGCACCCGGAACTCGCCGACCGGCCGCCCATCGAGGTGGCCGTCGACGAGTTCGGCGCCCGGCACGTCGAGGAGATCCTCGACGCGATCTTGCACGGGCTGCCTGCGTAATCCAAGCCATAACCCATGCCGTCGCACCCGACCGGGCCCTTGACGGGCATCCGCATCGCCGACGACCGCTTCCCGCTGCTGGACGGCGGCGGCGCCTTCAAGACCGGCGGCCGCTGGAACTCCAAGGGGCGCTACGTCGTCTACGCAGGGCTCGGCTTCGCCACCGCGATGCTCGAGAAGCTGGCGCACACCCGGATCGGCCGAATCCCGGCCGGGCAGCGGTTCGCCGAGATCTTTATTCCCGGGCATGTCGCTGTGGAGGAAATCGGCCCGGGCGACGTGTCCGGCTGGGACGATCCCGGCTACGCCGCCAGCCGCGCCTATGGCGATGCGTGGTACGACAGCCGGCGCTCGGCGGTGCTGGTCGTGCCGTCGCATCCGGCCATGGGGTTCGAGCGCAACCTCCTGATCAACCAGCTCCACCCGGACTTCGCCGACATCCGCGCGTCCCGGCCAAGGCCTGTGCTGTGGGACGCCCGCCTGTTCGCGCCCCCCACTTGACCGGCTTTTGCACCAACCCAGTTCTACGCCTTTCCCGCCGAGGTCCGGCGCATCCTCTACACCACGGATGAGATTGACAAGCTCCGATGGACGTTGGTGCAAAAATGCCGGGCCGGGACCGCGGTGCCCAACGATACCGTCGCAAGCGCGGCCACGCAGCGCGATCAGCACATCCAGATGATCGCAGAACGCGGACGGCTCGGCTGGCAGCGGGCGGTCCGGTACGGAAGGCGATCTCTCGTCGAGGTGGCGATGATGCGGTACAAGACGCTGATCGGCCGCAGCCTGCGCGCTCGGACTCTGCCTGCCCAGAAGGTCGAGGCGGCGGTCGGCTGCAAGGTCGTGAACATCATGACCAGCCTCGGCATGCCGGCTTCCCGCAAGGTCGCCTGAACGACAACTTTCCAGGGCGGAGTCCGTCAACGCGCCGAGTTCTGCACCAACGTTATCGCGACGTGTCCTCCTCGGCGGCGGAGGGGAGGGAGGTCCAGGGCAGCAGGAAGGGCTGGCCATCGATCAGGCCGCGGTGCGCGGCGACGCCGTAGGCCGCGCGCAGATGGCCGTCGGTCAGCACCCGGTCGGGCGGGCCGTCGGCCAGGATGCCGCCGTTCGCCAGCAGCACCAGCCGGTCGCAGAAGCGGGCGGCCAGCGTCAGGTCGTGCAGCACCGCCACCACGCCGCTTCCCCGCCGCGCCGCCGCGCGCAGCAGCGCCATGCATTCCAGCTGGTGGCGCGGGTCGAGCGCCGCGACCGGCTCGTCGGCCAGCAGCATGGCGGCTTCGGTGGCGAGCGCGCGGGCGAGGAGGACCCGCATCCGCTCGCCCCCCGACAGGGTGCCGACGATGCGCCCGCGCAGATGGGCGGCGTCGGTCGTCGCCAGCGCCCGCTCCACCGCCGCCCGGTCCGCCGCCGTGACGCCGCCCATCGGTCCGCGGTGGGGCAGGCGGCCGAGCATCGCCACCGCCTCGACGCGCAACGGCCAGTGCACCGGACCGTTCTGCGGCAGGTAGGCGATGCGCCGGGCCAGCGTCCGCCGGCCGAGGCGCGCGGCCTCCTGCCCGTCGAAGGTCACGGCGCCGGCGGCCGGATCGGCGAGGCCGGCCAGGATGCGCAGCAGCGTGGTCTTGCCGGCGCCGTTGGGGCCGATCAGCCCGACGAACGCCCCCGGCCGGACGGCCAGGGTCACACCGGTGAAGATGGGATGCCCGCCGGGGGCGGCGGCGATCCCGGTGGCCTCGATGCGCATCACGCCTCCTCCCGCCGCAACCGGGCGATCAGCGCGATCAGGAAGGGCGCGCCGATCAGCGCGGTGACCACGCCCAGCTTCAGCTCCGGACGGGTCGGCAGAAGGCGGACCGCGATGTCGGCGGCGAGCGTCAGCGACGCCCCCGCCAGGCCGGCCACCGGCAGCAGCCGGCCCGGCCGCGCGCCGACCAGCGGGCGCAGCAGGTGGGGCGCCACCAGCCCGACGAAGCCGACGGCGCCGGTCACCGACACCGCGCTGCCGACGGCCAGCGCCGCCCCGGCGATCAGGCGCACGCGCAGCGCCACCAGATTGAAGCCCAGGCTGCGCGCGGTGTCCTCGCCCAGCGTCAGCGCGTCGAGCGCGCGGGCTCCCGACAGGCACAGCGCCCAGCCGGCCAGCATCGGCGGAAGCACCAGCCAGAGCTGGTGGGTGCCGCGGTCGGCCAGCGACCCCATCAGCCAGAACACGATCTCCAGCGTGGCGTAGGGGTTGGGCGCCAGGTTGAGCGCCAGCGCGGTCAGCGAGCCGGCGAGGCTGTTGATGGCGATGCCGCCGATGACCAGCGTCGTCGTCCCGGCCCCCCGCGCCGCCATGACGTTCAGCAGCACGGCCGCCGCCGCGGCCCCGGCCATGCCACCCAGCGGCAGAGCCAGCGCCACGCTGGCCGACAGGTTGTTGTAGAAGACGATCACCGCCCCCAGCGCCGCCGAACTCGACACGCCGACGAGGCCGGGTTCGGCCAGCGGGTTGCGCAGCCAGCCCTGCATGGCCGCCCCGGTCAGGCCGAGGCTGAAGCCCACCAGGAGGCCCAGCACCGCGCGCGGGAGCCGCAGCTCCGCCAGCACCAGGGCCGGCAGGGTCGGACGCCCCGCCAGCAGGTCGGCGAGCGCGGCGCCGAGATCGATCGGGACATAGCCGATGGCGGCCGACGCCGCGCAGAGCACCAGCGCCAGCGCCGCCAGCCCGGCGACGAGGAGCGGGTAGGGGACGCGCTCGTCGAGGGGGCGCGGGGCGGGAGGGGTCATGGTCCGTCCTTCCGGGCGGCGGCGAGCCGTTCGGCGGCCTCGGCGATCTCCGGGGTGGCGCAGCTCCACAGGCGGGAGGGCACCGACACCGTGCGGACGCGCTCCGCCAGGGCCAGGATCGCCGGATGGAGGAGCACCGCCTCGCCCAGCGACGGCGGCGCGTCGGGCGTGGTGTCGACGATCAGCCGCTCCGCCCCGCCCAGGATGATGGCTTCCAGGGGCAGCGCGCCCTGGCTGCCCAGGGGCAGGCGGTCGGCGAGATTCTCCAGCCCGGCCCGCTCCAGGATGGTGTCGACCAGCGAGCCGGAGCCGGCGACGAAGCCGTTGGGCCGCAGCACCACCGCGCCCGGCCGCCGTTCCGGCGGGGCCGAATCGAGGGCGGCGAAGCGGCCCATCATGCCGGCGACCAGCGCCTCGCCCCGCTCCGGCTCCCCCACCGCCTCGGCGACCCTGCGGATCTGTTCCGCCACGCCCTCCACGGTCCGGGGCATGTCGAGTTCCAGCAGGGGAACGCCGAGCCGCTTCACCAGCGCCGCCGCCGTCCGCGTCGTGTGCGCCCCGACGATCACCAGATCGGGGCGCAGGGGCACGATCTCCTCGGCCAGACCCTGGTTGACCGGGATCGCCGCCGCCTGCGCCGCGACGCCGGAGCCGCCCGGGTCGCGCGCCAGCCACGTCACCGAGGCGACGCGCTCCGGCTCGACCAGCCGCAGCAGAAGCTCGTCGGCGCAGAGGTTCAGCGACGCGATGCGCTGCGGCTTGCCGGGCGTTCCGCCGCCGGCCGCCGCCGGCCCTCCCGCGAGCGGGAGGGCGGCGAGCAGGAGGGCGGCGAGGAGCCGGAAGGCTCGGCGCCTCACAGCGCCAGCCGCAGACCGAGATAGCCGGCCCGGCCGGGGTTGCCGTAGGTCCAGACCTCCTCGTAGCGGCGGTCGAACAGGTTCTCGACGCGGCCGAAGATCTCGACCCGCTCGGTCAGCGCGTAGGACCCCGACAGGTTGACCAGCGTGTAGGGTGCCAGATTGACGGCCTGCTGGTTGTAGAAGGTGTCGTAGGCCCAGTCGCGGGTCCGTCCGTTGTAGATGACGCCGAGATTGACGTTCGCCCGGTCGTCGAGGAAGCGCTGGTTGACGGTCAGGCTGGCCATGTGCTTCGGCCAGCGCGCCAGCTCGCCGCCCGTGGCATCCCGCCCGTCGGTGAAGCTGTAGGAGGCGCGCACCACCATCCCCTCCAGAGGCTCGACCGACAGGCCGAGTTCCGCCCCGCGGACGTGCGATTCGCCCGGCATGTTGGCCGAGCTGCGCCCCGTGCCGGTGATCAGGTCGCGGATGCGCTGGTCGAACCAGGTGGCGTCGACGGCCGCCCGCCCGTCCCAGAAGGGCTGGTCGAGGCCCACGTCCCAGCCGCGCGCCCGCTCCGGCTTCAGGTCCGGGTTGCCGGCGTAGGTGTTGGTGTAGCCGTACAGCTCGAACAGCGTCGGGTTCTTCACCCCGGTGCCGTAGGAGGCGCGCAGCTTGGTGCCCGTGCCCTCGACCGTGTAGGCGGCGGCGGTGCGCCAGGTGGTGGTGGCGGCGAACAGGTCGTTGTCGTCGTGGCGGAGGCTGCCGGTCAGGGTCAGCCGGTCGAACAGGTCCAGCTTGTACTGGCCGACCAGCCCGGTGGACGCGATCCCGCGGTCGAAGGACGCATAGAGGCTGCGCGAGATCGCCTTGTCGTCCTCGCGCTCGACGGCGGCGGTCAGGACATGCTCGGCCGGGCCGGTGTCGAGCGTCAGGTTGGTCTGGTAGTCGGCCTTGGTCTTGCGGCCGTCGTAGCGGGCGGAGACGGTCTTGTCGGCCTCGCGGTAGTCGCGCCTCTGCCGGCCGTAGGACAGGCCGGCGATGTGCTCCCACCGGCCGTCGAAGAAGGCGACCTTGCCTTGCAGGCGGCCGAAATACTGCTCGCCGACGGTGTCGGTGCGGTCGTCCAGCGCGCCGCGCCCACCGGTGTAGCCGTCGGTGTCGGCGCGGAAGCGGGTGTAGCGGCCGACCAGGGCGATCTCGCTGTGCCCGGTCGGGCGGATCGCCGCCTTTCCGGTCAGCGTGGCGTTGCGGTAGCCGTCCGTTTCGGGATTGCCGCGCCGGTCGTCGGCGATCGACACGCCGTCGCTGGTCACCGCCTGTCCGCTGAGCGACAGGTCGTAGCGCTCGTCCCCGGCGGCAAAGGACGCGCGTCCGGCGGCGGTGCCGAAGGAGCCGCCCTCGACCGCCGCCTGGGCCGACGGCGCGCCCTTGCCGCGCCGGGTCACGACGGAGATGACGCCGCCGATGGCGTCGGAGCCGTACAGCGCGCTCTGCGGCCCGCGCAGCACCTCGATGCGCTCGACGTCGCCGGCCAGCAGGTTGCCGAAGTCGTATTCGGAACCGGAGGCCGGGTCGTTCACCTCGATCCCGTCGACGATGACGAGCGTCTGGTTGCCCTCCGAACCGCGGATGCGGGCCTGCGTCAGCGCGCCCATGGGGCCGGCGCGGTTGACGGCGACGCCGGGCAGCCCGCGCAGCGCGTCGGAGAGGACGCGGATCTGGCGTTGCTCCAGCTCCTCCCCGGTGACGATGGTGAGGGCGCTGCCGACCCTGGCGGTCGGGGTGGGAACGCGGTTGGCGGTCACCGACACCGGCGGCAGCGTCATCGTGTCGTCGGCAGCGGGATCGGCAAGGGCGGAGACGGGAAGCACGGCGCTTCCCAGCGCGACCGCGAACGGAATCGTCCGGATGCAGCGGGGAATGGAACGGGACATCGGAAAACCTCGGGCGTGACGCCGGTGGCACGTCACCGCGAACCGAGCGCCGCCGGGTGCGCCGCGAACGGACACCCGGCCTGACGACCTCCGGTCCACCCCGCCCGAATGCGTTCGCGTGTGACCACGACTGACGGCAGGTCTCCTGGCTCGCGGGTTGTCATCGCTCCGTCGCCTTCCCAGGGCCCGAGATCCCAGTGGCGTTTGGACGGGCGACTCGCCGCTTACAGTTGCGGGGGCAGCCCCGGCGTTGGATCGCGCTCCGGCGTTGGCGCCGGCCGGTCCGCACCGTGTTCCCTTTTCAGCCCTTGCGGGCAACCGTCGGCCGGGAGGCTAGGGTGGAAGCCCGGTCCCGGTCAAGCTTCTTGGGGGTGGTTTTCGTCGCATGCGAAATAAGCAACTCATGATTGAAAAAGTCAGCGTCGGTGTCGGCGTCGGCGTCAGCGGATCACGGCTTCCCGCTTTGCCTCGTCCCACCGCCAGACCGGCGCACCCGGCCGGATGGCCAGGCCGCCGACCCAGCGTTCGGGCGGCGCGCAGTCCATCCAGTCCCGGTCGCCATCCAGAAGCCGCCGCCCCGTGCCGGTCAGGGTCAGCGGGCGGCGGTACCATGGACCGTCCCCCGCCGCATCGACCGTGAAGGGGGGCTCGCCGGCCCGCAGCATCGCCCCGGCCATGTGGGCGAGGATCAGATCGCTCAGCCAGGGGAGCGGATCGCGTTCCGTCATCAGCCGGTGAAACACCCGGCCGAGCGGCTGGCTCTCCTCGGCGAGGCAGTCGAGAAACAGCTGCTCCGTAAGGCCAAGTCCGTTCCGGACCGACGGCAGCTCGCGGAGATGGCGGTGCAGGGCCGTCCGCAGGTCGGGCAGGGCGGGGTCCGGCATCCGCAGGATGGCCACCAGCCCGGTCGGGTCGGGCGAGGTCACCGCCTGCCATGCCGCCTTCCCGAAGGCAAGCTGCGGCGCCGAAACGGCCGTCCGGCTCCGCCAGAGAAGGCGCAGCGCTTCCGCGGGAAGCTGCCCCAGCCCGATGAAGCGCATCGCGCCGGGGAAATGGTTCACGCTGATGAGTTCGAGCGTCTGCGGCGCTTGCCCGCTGAACAGCGCGAGGCACCGCGCCAGGATCAGCTGGTCGTAGCTGTCATGCTCGAACCACAGGACGACGCGCTCGTAGCGCCGGGCGGCGGCGGCCAGCCCCTCCTCCTCGCGCCTCAGCTTCTCGACGAGCTGCGGAAGGGAGTAGAGCGTCATGCCGCTGTGGTTGTTGGCCAGGAAATGGCTGCGCGCGGCAATCTGCCCGGGCTCCCCGGGGTCGCCGGTCACCGGGCCGAGGCAGAACGGGTTGGAGTATTCGAGGAAGTCACCGACGAAGCCCGCCATGGTCAGGCGGCCGGCGATGTCGCTGCCGCAGCGGATGTGAAGGGTCCTCACGGAGCCGTCGAGCGCGCCGGTGGCGGCCTGCTCGCGTTCCATGGCCGCGATGTGCGCCTTCAGCCTGGGCCAGCTGGCCAGGCCCAGCTCGCGGGCGACCGCCCATTGGGCATCGGCCAGCGACAGCCCGTCGCCGTCGGAGGCCGCCTTGCGGGCCTGCGAACGGCCGGCACGGAGGCGGGCGAGCGCCGCCGGGTCTCCGGCCCGGGCGGCACGAAGGAGATCCTTGGCGCGCTTCTTCTGCTGTTCGAGGTTGAGGCGAAAGGCCCGGATGACCGGGTCGTCGGGCGTCGGCATGGCGCGCTCCCTTTTCCGTCAGTCCGTGTCCGCCGTCAGACCAAAAGGGAGGGAGAGAAGGTGGTCCCCGATCACAGGCCGTGGGCGCAGCCCTTTCCGCGGACGTGGAGGCTCCGGCCGAGCGACGCCCACTCTGCCAAGCATCGAAAGCGCGCGTCAAGCCGCTCCCGTGGCGCCGGCCGCATCCCCGAGCCGCAAGCCCGGGATTCGAAAGCAAGCACCGGAGTGCGGCGGCGCCCCGCCCCTGCGACAATCGCCCGGATCACGAGGAAGGGAGACGATCATGGACGCGAACCCACCGGCTCCGGTCTCACTGGCTCCGGTCGCCGGAACGCGGCGGGCCGACGCGGTCGGCTGGACGGCGGTCGCCGCCGATCTCGACGCGCAGGGCTGGTCGGTCCTGCCGGCGCTGCTGACCGGCGCGGAATGCGACGCCGTCGCCGGGCTCTACGACCAGGGCGAGGGCTTCCGCAGCCGCGTCGTCATGGCGCGGCACGGCTTCGGACGCGGCGAATACCGCTATTTCTCCTATCCCCTGCCGGCGCTGGTGGGGTGCCTGCGGACCACGCTCTATCCGCATCTGGCCCCGATCGCCAACCGCTGGCACGAAAGGATGGGGACCGGCGTGCGCTTTCCCGCCGGCCACGCCGCTTTCCTCGACCGCTGCCGGCGCGCCGGCCAGACGCGCCCGACCCCCCTGCTGCTTCGCTACGACAAGGACGACCACAACTGCCTTCACCAGGATCTTTACGGCGAGCACGTCTTCCCGCTCCAGGTCGCGGTGCTGCTGTCCGCGCCGGGAAGGGAGTTCGAGGGCGGCGAGTTCGTCCTGACCGAGCAGCGGCCCAGGATGCAGTCGCGCGTCGCGGTGGTGCCGTTGGGCAAAGGGGATGCGGTGGTCTTTGCGGTCAACAACCGTCCGGTGCAGGGCGCCCGCGGCACCGGACGGGTCACCCTGCGCCATGGCGTCAGCCGGATACTTGCGGGCCGCCGCCACACGCTCGGGGTGATCTTCCACGACGCCGCCTGAGTCCGGTTCCGGGCGTCCGAACCGGCCGCCGTTCGCAGCCTTCGCAAAACATCGTCGCCTTCGGCGAAATTCGTGTCAGGTTTGCACGATTGGGGCGAGCACCGGCGTTGCGTCAATGGGACGCATATGAATAATTGGCCGCCTCGTCCTTCCCTGCCGGCAGCCCCGCCTTTCCATGTCCCGCCTCGACCCGCTGTTCGCCACGCATCTCGACGCCCTGGAGCGGCGCCACGCCCGCCGCGCCCTGCGGGCGGTCGCCCCGGCGGGGCCGGGGCGCATCCGGCGCGACGGCCGTGTGCTCCTCAACTTCTCCGGCAACGATTACCTGGGGCTGAGCGGGCATCCGCTGCTGGCCGGGCGGAGCGCCGAGTGGGCGCGGCGCTGGGGGGCCGGGGCCGGCGCGTCGCGGCTCGTCTGCGGCAGCCTCGACCTGCACCGGGCGGTGGAGGAGAAGGTCGCCCGGCTCAAGGGGACCGAGGCGGCGCTTCTGTTCAACTCCGGCTGGCAGGCGAACGCCGCCCTGCTGCCGGCCCTCTTCGCGGCCGACGCGCTCGGCGGCCCGGCGCTGGTCTTCACCGACCGCCTCGTCCACGCCAGCCTGCACCACGGCTGCGCGGCGGCGGGGGTGCGGCAGATCCGGTTCCGCCACAACGACCTGGGGCACCTCGACAGCCTGCTGGCGCAGCGCGCCGGCCAGCCGGGGGTGCGCTTCGTCATCACCGAGAGCGTCTTCAGCATGGACGGCGACCGCGCCGACGTGGCGGCCCTGGCGGAGCTGGCCGACCGCCACGGCGCCTTCCTAATGCTGGACGAGGCGCACGCCACCGGCGTGCTGGGGCCGGGCGGCATGGGCCTGTCGGGGCTGGCCAAGGGGCGGGTCGATCTGGTCATGGGCACCTTCAGCAAGGCGCTCGGCGGCTTCGGCGCCTATGTCGCGGGCTCGAAGACGCTGTGCGACTATCTGGTGAACCGCTGCGGCGGGCTGATCTACGCCACGGCGCTGCCGCCGGCGGTGCTGGGCGCCATGGACGCGGCGCTCGACCTGCTCCCCACGCTCGACGCCGAACGCGCGCGCCTGGAGGCCAACGCCGGGCGGCTGCGCGCGGGGCTGCGCGGACTCGGCCTCGACACCGGCCCTTCCAGCACGCAGATCGTCCCGGCGCTGGTCGGGGAGGAGAAGGCGGCGCTCGACCTCAGCGGGCGTCTGGAGGCGGCGGGCGTTCTCGGCATCGCCATCCGCCCGCCGACCGTGCCGCCGGGCACCAGCCGCATCCGCTTCGCCCTGTCCGCCGCCCACGCCGAGGCCGATGTCGACGCGCTGGTGGACGCGGTCGCCGCCGCCCGGGCGGCGGCGTGAGGGGGTGCGCGGCATGACGGCGCCCGTCTTCGTCTTCGTTCACGGCTGGGGCTTCGGACCCGGCCTGTGGGACGCCGTCCGGGAGCGGCTGCCCGCCGGCGCCGGCGTGGCGGTGGACCTTGGCTATTTCGGCCCGCCGGCGACGCCGCCGCTGCCCGCCGGGCGCCCTGTGGTGGCGGTCGGGCACTCCTTCGGCCTGCTGTGGCTGCTGCACGAGGCGCCCTTCGCCTGGGACGGGCTGGTCGCCGTCAACGGCTTTCCGCGCTTCACCGAGGGGGAGGGCTACGCGCCCGCCGTGCCGCGGCGCGTGCTCGACCGCATGATCCTGCGCTTTCGCAGCGACCCCGCGGCGGTGCTGGAGGAGTTCCGCCGGCGCTG
>JAEZHQ010000237.1 GCA_023416455.1 Pseudomonadota bacterium
GGCCGCCCCGGCGGCGGCCGACGCCCCCGTGGTCGAGGCGGCGCGCGCCGCCGGCCTGATCGTGCTGGGCAAGACCCACACCACCGAATTCGCCTTCTTCGACGGCGTGCCGCCGACCCGCAACCCCCACGCCCTCGGCCACACCCCGGGCGGCTCCAGCGCCGGCTCCGCCGCCGCGGTGGCCGCCGGCATGGTGCCGCTGGCCTTCGGGACGCAGACCGCCGGCTCCGTCACCCGCCCCGCCGCCTTCTGTGGGGTGGCGGGCTTCAAGCCCGGCCTCGGCATCCTCGACCGGGGGGGCGTGATGCCCTTCGCGCCCTCCTTCGACAGCGTGGGCACCATCGGCGGCACCATCGACGACGCCGTCGCCCTGTTCCGGGCGGTGGCGCCGCCGCCGGCGGAGCGGCAAGGCGGGACGCCGCGGCTGCTCCTGCTCGACGACCCGCTGTTCGAGCGCGCGGAACCCGCGGTCACCGCGGCCCGGGCCGCCTGGGCGGCGCTGCACGCCCCCGGCGCGGCGCGGGTCGCCTCGCCGGTCCCGCTCGAAGCGGTGGTGGAGTGCCAGCGGACCATCATCGCCTGCGAGCTGGGGCGCTGGCAGGGGCACCTGCTGGACGAGGCCGCCGACCTCATCACGCCCTCGCTGGCGCGGGCCATCGCCGAGGGCCGCGCGCGCACCGCCTCCGAGGAGCGGGAGGCGCGGGAGGCGCTGGGGGATCTGGGCCGGCGCTTCTGGTCGGCGCTCGGCCCGGAGGCCGTGGTCGTCGTTCCGGCGGCACCCCACGCGGCGCCGCCGGGCTGGCCGACCGGGGACCCGGTCTTCGCCATGCCCTTCACCGCCATGGGCGGCCCCATGGCGGCCCTGCCGCACGGCCGCCTGCCCGACGGCCGGCCGCTGGGCGTGGTGCTGGCCTCGGCCCCGGGCACCGACCACCGGCTGGCGGCCATGCTGTGCGGGGCCGGGCCGGACGCCTTCTGACCGGCCGTCACCGCTCCGGGGCGGCCGGGGACGCCGCCACCGCCTTGAGCAGCGCCTCGGCGGTGCGCTGGACGAACCCCTCGGGGAAGTTCACCCGCTGGACGAACTCGAAGAAGGCCGGTCCCAGCACGGGCCGGGTGAAGCGTTGCAGGATGAAGGCGGGGATGCCGTCGCGCTCCTCGCCGTCGATCAGGACGTCCTTCGCCTGAAGCGCGGCGAGGTCGAGCGGCAGGCGGGGATGCGCGGCGCGGACCCGCGCGTGGTGGTCGGGCGGGGCCGGCAGCACCGGGAGCCCGGCCGCGTCCAGCCGCGCCGCCGCCGCCAGGATGTCGTCGGTGAGAAAGGCGAGGTGCTGCATGCCTTCGCCGTTGAAGCGCCGCATCTGCTCGTAGAGGGGCGAGTCCGCTCCCGCCGGCTCGTTGCAGGCCAGGCTGATGCGGTTGCAGGGGCTCTGCATCACGGTGGTGCGGGTGCGCGACCCGTCGACGATCAGGTCGGCCTCGAAGACGTTGCGGAAGCGGAAGGCGTCGCCGAGGAAGCGCGCCCAGTAGGCGCGGTTGCCGGGCAGCACGTTGAAGGTGATGTGGTCGATGGCGCGCAGGAAGGGGGCCGGCGCTTCGGTGCCGGCCGGCGGCGGTGCGCAGTGTTCCAGCAGGGCGGCGACGGGATCCTCTCCCGCCCCGGCGAAGTAGAGCGTGGTGCCGCCGATGCCCTTGACGCTGCGCGGGGCCAGGGGGCCGGGGAGGATCTCCTGGCCGGGTCCGGTGGTCGGCGTCGCGCCGGCCGCGATGGCCCGCGCCCAGGCGGCGTCCGGCGAGCGCACGCGCAGCCCGAGGCCGGCCAGCGCCGGCCCGTGCATCTCCGCGTAGGTGCGCGCCGCGCTGCCCGGGATCGCGTTGACGATGACGCCGATTTCGCCCTGGCGCAGCACCAGCAGGTCGTCGCGGGCGCCGATGAGGCGGAAGCCGAGGCCGGACAGCAGTTTCCCCGTCGGCCCGGCCTCGACGGCGCCGAATTCGAGGAAGGCGAAGCCGTCGAAGCCCCAGGGATCGTCGAAGGCGGGGTGGGGTGCGGCGGTGTCGAAGGCGGTCATGCGGAGACCCTCGCCCCGGACGTTCCGGCAAGGGAGCGGGCGGCCGGCGGCCTCCCGGCGGCGCACAGCATTTCGAAGAGGAGGTTGGCGCCGGTCAGCGCGGTGGCGCCGGTCGGGTCGTAGGGGGGCGACACCTCGACGAGGTCGCCGCCGACGATGTTCAGCCCGGCGCAGCCGCGGATCAGCTCCAGGGCCTGCGGGACGGTCAGCCCGCCGATCTCCGGCGTTCCCGTCCCCGGCGCGTAGGCCGGGTCGAGGCCGTCGATGTCGAAGCTGATGTAGAGCGGCGCGTCGCCGACGGTGGCGCGGATGGTCCGGGCCAGATCGGCCAGCGAGCGGTGCCAGCAGTCCTGGGCGGGAACCACGTGGAAGCCCTGGGAGCGGCTCCAGTCGAACTCGTCGGGGGTGTAGCCGGTGCCGCGCAGCCCGACCTGGAAGACCCGCCCGCCGTCGAGCAGCCCCTCCTCGGCGGCGCGCCGGAAGGGCGTGCCGTGGGCGATCTTCTCGCCGAACATGGTGTCGTTGACGTCGGCATGGGCGTCGATGTGGAGGACGGCGACCGGTCCGAACTTGGCCGCCACCGCGCGCAGGATGGGCAGGACGATGGTGTGGTCGCCGCCCAGGGTGAAGGGCATGCAGTCGAGGCGCAGGATGTCGCGGTAGTGGGCCTCGATCCGCCGCACGCTGTCCTTGAGGTCGTAGGGATTGACCGCGACGTCGCCGATGTCGGCCACGTTCAGCCGGTCGAAGGGGGAATCGCCGGTGGCCATGTTGCAGGGGCGCAGCAGCACCGACTCCGCCCGGATCGCGCGCGGCCCGAAGCGGGTGCCGGAGCGGTTCGAGGTTCCGGTGTCGAGCGGCACGCCGACGAAGCAGGCGTCCAGCCCGGCGACACCGTCCTGGTGGGGAAGGCGCATCATCGTTGCGATGCCGCCGAAGCGCGGCATCGCGTTGCCGCCGAGCGGCTGGTTGAGGCGACGGTCCATGACCCGTGCTCCTGATGGCTGGTTCAGAATTTCGCGAGGATGCTGGGCAGGTAGGTGGCCGTCGCCGGGAACAGGATGACGGCGGCGATCACCAGGAACTGGCACAGCACGAAGGGAATGACGCCGATGAACATGTGCCGGTAGGTCATCTCCGGCGGCGCGATGCTCTTCAGGTAGAAGATGGACGGGGCCATCGGCGGCGTCAGGTAGGAGGTCTGCAACGTGACGATCATGAGGACGCCGAACCACAGCGGGTCGATGTCCAGCGCCTGCACGATGGGGTGGAACACCGGCGTGCAGATGAGGACGATGGTGATCCAGTCGAAGGCGAAGCCGAGCACGAAGACGATGGCGACCATGGCCGCGATCACCGCCGCCTGGCTGAGGTCGTAGGTGGTGATCAGGGCCTGGACCGCCTGGCCGCCGCCCTGGAGGATGAAGGTGCTGGTGAACATCGTGCCGCCGGCGACGATGAGCATGATCATGGCGGTGACCTTGACCGTCTCGGTGCAGGACTCCTCCAGGACCTTGCGGTCGAGCCGGCGGTAGGCGGCGGCGAGAATGAGCGCGCCCAGCACCCCGACGGCGGCGGCCTCCGTCGGCGAGGCGACGCCCGCCAGGATGGAGCCGAGGACCGCCACGATCAGCACGATGGCCGGCAGCAGCGAGGCGGCGGTGAAGACCAGCCGGTCCCACAGCGGCATGCGCTCCAGCTCCGGTTCCATCCCCCGCGGCGAGCCGCCCGGCACCAGGATGGCTTGCACCAGGATGTAGCCGAGGAAGGCGACCAGCGTGATGAGCCCCGGGCCGATGATCCCGGCCATCAGGTCACCGATGCTCATGTCGGCGACCGAGGCGTAGATCACGGCGATGACCGAGGGCGGGATGATGGTGCCGAGCGAGCCGCCGGCGCAGATGGTGCCGGCGATCAGCGGCTTGTTGTAGCCGGCCTTGAGCATGGCCGGGATCGCCATCAGCCCGACCACCACCTCGACCGCGCCGACGATTCCCGTCGATGCCGCGAAGACGCCGCACATGCCGATGGTCGCCAGCGCCATGCCGCCGGGCAGGCGGCCGAGCCAGAGCTGCATCGCCCTGAACAGGCGCTCGGCGATGCCCGCGCGGGCCAGAAGATAGCCCATGAGGACGAACATCGGGATCGCGGTCAGCGTGTAGTTGCGCGCCACGTCGAGCAGGATCGTCCACAGATGGACCCCGGCCTTGTCCCCGAACAGGTAGAAGGACGAGGCGAACGCCACCGAGATCATGCAGAAGGAGATCGGCAGCCCCAGGAAGATCAGGGCGAAGAGGCCGGCGAACATGAGGAACGGCGAGAGGTCAAGGGCCATGGTGCCCTCCTCCGGGCGCGGCGTGGTCGGTGGCGGGCGCCCAGTCGCGGTGGAGCAGGCTGCCCAGGAGCTTGGCGGATTCGGCGAGGGTCTGGAGCGCCAGGGCCAGGATGCCGAGCGTGAGGACGACGTAGAACGGCGCCACCGGCGGCCCCCAGGCGCTCATCTGCTCCAGCTCGCCGGTGGCGATGGCGTGCAGCGCCTTGGACGTCGCCGTCCAGCCCAGGAAGGCCAGGGCCGGGAGGAACAGGAGGAGGTAGAAGGCGAGGTTGACGCCGCGCTGGAGGCGCAGCGGCAGGAACTGCGACAGGGCGTCGACCCGGACATGGCCGTCCTTCGACAGGCCGTAGGCCGCGGCCAGCATGAACAGGGCGCCGTTGACCATGTAGGAGACGTCGTAGGCCCAGACCGTCGGGGCGTTGAAAAGGTAGCGGCAGCCGACCTCGGCGAGCATGGCGCCCGTCATGGCCAACAGCAGAAGCTGGGCCAGCCGCATCAGCCAGAGGGAGGCGGTCTCGACCAGGGCCACGCCGCCGCGGACGGCGCGGGCCCGGTCGACGGGGGCGCTGTCCCATCCCGGTTCGAAATGTTGGGTGTCTTTTGCCGGCATCGGGCGTGATCCTTCCCTGCGACCGCGGCCGGCGGCCGGGTCGTCGATGAGGGGGGCTGGCGGTGGCGGGCGGCGGGAGGAAGGGCGTGGGGAGGAAGGGCGTGTCTTCCTCCCGCCGCGGCGGTGCCGGCGGTCAGCGGTTCAGCGCCCGCGCCGTCTCCTCCCAGGCATCCTGGAAGGGGAAGTAGGACTTGGCGATCCGCTCCGTCCAGTCGTTGCCCTTGGCCTTCTGCTCGGCCGCCTGGTCCGCCGCCCAATCGCGCCCGGCCTTCTTGATCTCGGCGATGAACTGCGGCGACAGGTGGACGATCTCGTTGCGCCCGCCATCCAGCTTCCGGAAGGCGTCGAGGTCGGCGACGCCCCATTCCATGTAGGTGTCGAAGCTGGTCAGCTTGGCCGCCGCCTCAAGCTGGGCCTGGAGATCCTTCGGCAGGGAATCCCACAGCTCCTTCTTCATGATCACTTCGAAGGCGTAGGACGGCGAATGGACCCCGGGGACGACGATGTACTTGGCGATCTTCTGAAGGCCGGCCTTGAGGTTGCCGCTGGGGGTCGACCATTCGGCGGCGTCGATGGCCTTGCGCTCCAGCATCGAATAGACCTCGTTGCCGGGAATGACCACGGGGGCGGCGCCGAACCCCTCGATGATCTTGGCCCAGCTGCCGATGGTGCGGAACTTCATGCCGGCCATGTCGGCCTTGTCGCGGATCGGCTTGTGGGAATGGGCGAAGATCTCCGCGGTCCCGAGCCCGGCGATGAGGGGGTGCAGCCCCATCTTCTCGCGCCGGAAATCGCGCCACAGCTCCTTGCCGCCGCCGTAGTAGAGCCAGTGGAAATAGGCTTCCGGCGTCATGCCGCCGGGTTGCCCGCTGAGCAGGATGTTGGCGGGGTCGCCGTTGACGATGTAGGCGGGGACCGTCTGTCCCAGCTCGGCGGTGCCGTTCGTGACCGCGTCGTGCACGCCGAAGGCCGGGGCGAGCACGCCGGAGGGGAAGGGCTGCACCTGGACCCGGCCCCCGGTCAGCTCCTTGACGTATTTCGCGAAGGTCAGGGCGTAGATCGAGTAGTTGGCGCTGGCTTCGGGGGCGGTGGTGGCCATGCGCCACTTGTAGTCCTGGGCGTCGGCCCGCGGCGCCGCCAGGGCGACCGCGAAGGCCAGGCAGGCGGCAGCGATGCCGCCAAGCCGTTGGGCTTTGAGCATGATGAACTCCCTGTTCGAGAATGTGGCCCTTGAGGTCCGTTCCCGCGCCCGCGGGGAGCGGCTTCCCCCGGGGGAGGCCGGGGGCTCAGCCGGGGCGGGCGGGGGGGCCTTCGGGGGATTCCGGGAATGCCTGGCAGAGGGCTTCGGAAACCCCGCTGACGACGGCGTCGGCCAGGCGCCGTCCCTTGTCGGCGGACGCCCCGACGGCGGGGCTGAGCGCGCCGCCCTGCGGACCCCAGGTGGGATCGGCCGGGAACACGTCATAGGGTGGGTAGGGGTAGGTGGGTTCGTCCGGAATGCGGTCGGTGCGGACGAGATCGGGGAAGTAATGGAGCATCAGCGAGGTCTCCATCACCGCCGCATGCTCATAGGTGATGTTCAGCCCTTCCGGGAAGATCGCGGTCAGCAGGTCGGGCGGCAGGACGTCCCAGTATTCGATGCGCACCACGCGCAGCGGCGGGGCCTGCGCCCGCTGGACGGCGCCGTCGATCCCTTCGTTGAGGAACCACTGGTTCTCCAGATGACCGTTCAGGAAGGCGATCCGCCGGACGCCGTGGCGGACCAGCTCGCCCAGCACGTTGGCGACGAGGCCGCTGTAGGTGGCGCCGTCCAGGTTGGTCGTCCCGGAGAAGCGCGGGCCGCCCCCCGATTTCGGCATCGACTTGTAGCCGTAGGTCAGGGTCGGCATGACCAGGCCGCCGATCCGCCGCGCCACGTCGAGCGCGATGGCTTCGCTCAGCATCGCGTCCACCCCCAGCGGCAGGTGCGGCCCGTGCTGCTCGACCGCGCCGCAGGGGACGATGACGATGGGATTGCGCTGGACCGCCGCGGCGAAGTCCTGCCAGGTCAGATGCGTCACACGGAGTCGGCTGGTCACCCTGATCCCCCCTCTTGTTCTCCGGGGAGGGTAAGCGCATGGACTCCAAGGGGAAAATAGGGTGGTTCGAATACACACATTCTCGAAGGGAATGTGTGCGAAGGGGCTCGGGCGGCCAGGCGGGGTGCCGTCCCGTGCGAAGGTCCCCGCGCTTGCCCATGGCTTCACGGCGTTTGTTTGCGGCGCCGGCAACCGCACCGCACCGGCGGGATGAGTGGTTCGCGGGTCCGTCATTCCCCATCGCCACCTCCATCCGGGAAGCGGCTTTGAATCACACCCCATTCACCCGATTCAGCGTCTTCTCGGACGGTCTCTAAGCCAAAACGGGTGTCCTGTTTCCGGTTCGCGGTTCAACAACAGTCCTGTTCTCCCCAACCGGACAGGACCTTCCTGTATACATGGAAATATAGGAGCAAGAATCCCGTCAAATGATGCCGGATTGCTATATTTATGAAGTATCTGAGCGATTTTTCTTGTGGCTGTTGTGGTTTCGTTGTCTTGAAAGCCTTTGCCGACGGTCTAGGATTCGAGAGCAACGCAATCATGGAGCCGGAGATGCGCGGCTCCAGTTTTGAAGGCTGGGGCCTGGAACGAGCTGCGGAGATTTCCCATGGGCAAGGCAACGATGAAGGCTGCGGTCGTGCACGCATACGGCAAGCCGCTTCTGATCGAAGAGGTGCCGGTTCCATCTCCTGGTCCCGGTGAGGTCCTGGTGCAGGTCAAGGCTTGCGGCGTATGCCACACCGACCTGCACGCGGCGGCCGGCGACTGGCCGGTCAAGCCGTCCCTGCCCTTCATTCCCGGCCACGAGGCGGCGGGCATCGTGGTTGCGCTGGGTGACGGCGTTACCGAACGGAAGATCGGCGACGCCGTCGGCGTGCCTTGGCTGCACGACGCCTGCATGCGTTGTGAATTTTGCGAAACCGGATGGGAGACCTTGTGCGCGAATCAGCACAACACCGGCTACAGCTGCAACGGCGGCTTTGCCGAATACGTCGTCGCTTCGGCTCCCTTCGCCGCCATGCTTCCCGCCGATGTCGATTTCATCGCCATGGCTCCGATCCTTTGTGCCGGCGTCACCACCTACAAGGGGCTGAAGGAGACCGAGGCGCGACCGGGCGAATGGGTCGCCATCTCCGGCATCGGCGGCCTCGGCAACGTGGCGGTCCAATACGCCAAGGCCATGGGGCTCAACGTCGTCGCCATCGACATCGCGCCGGACAAGCTCGAACTGGCGCTCCGGTCCGGTGCGGATGCCGTGGTCGACGCCCGCTCGGCCGACGCCGTCGCCAATGTCATCGAGACGACGAAGGGGGGCGCCAACGGCATCCTTGTCACCGCGGTCTCGCCCCCCGCCTTCGCCCAGGCGCTGCGGATGGTCCGCCGCAAAGGCACCGTCAGTCTCGTCGGCCTGCCGCCCGGCGAGTTTGCCACGCCGATCTTCGACGTCGTGCTGAAGCGCATCACGGTGCGGGGCTCGATCGTGGGCACGCGGCGCGACCTCGACGAGGCGATCGCCTTCGCCACATCGGGCAAGGTCCGCAGCCAGGTCACGAAGGCGAGGCTGGAAGACATCAACGACATCTTTGACCGGCTCGAACACGGCAAGATCGAAGGCCGGATGGTCCTGGA
>JAEZHQ010000250.1 GCA_023416455.1 Pseudomonadota bacterium
GCCGCCGCCCGTCCGGCACGCCGGCGGTCAGGCGCGCCGCCGCCCGCCGGTCGGCTTCGTCCAGGGACAGCGCCACCGCGCCGCCGCCGGCCGGCCCGCCGAGGAAGGCGAGCAGGGCCAGCGCGTGCTCCACCTCGTGGGTGCCCGGCGAGGCCGCGAGCGTGTGGGTGTAGGCGCGGTCGAATCCGGCGTTGGCCCTGGCCTTCCAGGGGGTCACCCGCTCGGAGAAGCCGACCGTCACCCGCGCCCGGCTGTTGGCGGCGAAGGTCGCCGCCCCGTGGCGGTCGGTGTCGAAGCGCGGCACGACGGTGAGGTCGAAGCCGGAGCGGAAGCATTCCGTGAACAGGGCGAGCCCCGCCGCCGTGGCCCCGCGGACGTCGAAGCCCCGCCCGTCCGGCTTGGCCACCGGGGTCACGACCCCGTCCGCCCCGGGGCAGCGCAGGGCCAGCCCGGCCAGCGGCGGCCGCACCGCCAGGACGATGCGCGCCTGGGGGGCGCCCGCCCGCAGCCCGCGCAGGAAGGGAGTGGCGAGGACGAGATCCCCCGCCTCGTCCAGCTTCACCACCAGGATGCGCCGCGCCGCCGCCAGGTCGAAGCCGGGGATCATGCCCGCTCCAGCGTGATGGGGCGGCGCGGCAGGCCGGCGCAGCGCCGCCGCCAGGCCTCCCGGTAGCCGGCCTCCAGCGCGGCGGTGTAGCCGCGCTCGTCCATCAGCGCGGAGCGTTGCATGCGCCCGCGCAGGTCGGCCCGGCAGGCCGCCAGGAAATCCGGGTCGCCGGCCAGGCGGACGGCCAGCGCCACATAGCCGTCCTCGTCACGGGCGACCAGATCGGCCAGCCCGACAGCGCTCAGCAGCGTGAGCCCCCAGCGCGAGATCGCCGCCTCGCCGGCGATGGACAGCACCGGCACGCCCATCCACAGGCTGTCGCAGGTCGTCGTCCCGCCGTTGGCGAAGACCGGATCGAGGCCGCAGTCGACGAGCCGGTAGGCGTCGTAGGGGTCCGGTGTGGCGCCGCTCAGGACCAGCCGGTCGCCGGCGACGCCCAGCGCCGCGAAGCGGTCGATCAGCCGCCGCCCCACCCCCGAGCTGGTCAGGCCCCGCCATTTCAGCATCAGCCGCGCCCGCGGCACCGCGCGCAGGACCCGCGCCCACAGCGCCACCGTGGAGGCGTTGAGCTTGGTGAGGTTGTTGAAGGATCCGAAGGTGAAGCTGCCGGAGTCCGCTCCCGGTGCGCGCTCCGCCGGTGCCATGTCCGATTCCGCGGGACGGTAGCAGAGCACGCAGCCGGGAAGGCGGATCGCCGCCTCGCTGCGGCGCGCGTCGGACGAGGGCGGGGCGAAGAGCGGATCGACGATCTGGTAGTCCATCGCGCTCAGCCCGGTGGTGTTGGGGTAGAGCGGAAAGCTGATCTGCACCGGCGCCGGCCGGCCGAGGAACAGCGGCATCCGGTTTCGCGACATGTGGCCGCCGCAGTCGACCAGCAGGTCGATGCCGTCGGCCCGGATGCGGGCGTCCAGCTCCTCGTCGGACAGGGCGGCGCAATCGCGCCAGCCGTCGGCCAGCGCCTTGAAGCGCCGTGTCGCCTTGTCCGCGCGCGTGTCGTTGTAGTAGCAGACGACCTCGAAGCGCGATCGGTCGTGGTGGGTGACCGGCGGCAGCAGGAAATGGTAGCCGGGGCCGGGGTAGCGCTGGAAATCGGGCGACAGGTAGCCGACGCGCAGCCGGCGCTCCGCATCCCGGCCGGCCGGCTCGGCCGGCGGGCGGCGGGTGGCCGGGCGCACGAAACGCTCGAAGGCGCGGTGCTCGGCGAACACCGCGTCGAGCCCGGCCTCTTCCGTGAAGCACAGGCAGAACAACAGGTTGGACCGCGTGGCGGCGTCGTCCGGCGCGCGCTCCAGGGCGGCGCGGAAGGCCGCCACCGCCTCGGCGTGGCGGCCGGCGGCCATGCAGGCCATCCCCAGGTTGGACCATGCCGCCGCCTGCGCCCCCGCCCCAAGCGCCAGCGCGCGGCGCAGCACGGCCTCCGCCGCCTCCCCCTGGTCCGCCTCCACCAGGACGGCGCCCGCGTTCACCCAGGCGAAGGCGCTGGCCGGCTCCAGGCAGAGGGCGCGGCGGAACCAGCCGAGCGCCTCCGCCGTCCGCCGGCCGGCGTGGCAGACGGCGCCGGCGTTGACCGCGGTGTCGGGATCCTCCGGACGCAGGCGGACGGCGCGGCGGGCCGACACCATCGCCTCCCCCGTCCGGGAAAGGCTGCCCAGGGCCACGGCCTGCCCGATCAGGGCCGCCGCCGATGCCGGATCCACGACCAGGGCGTGACGGTAGAGGCGCACCGCCTCGCCGCTGCGCCCCTGGCCCTGCCGGATTGCGCCGAGAACCAGCGGCGTGTCGGGGGCCAGGGGGTCGAGAGCCGCCGCCCGGGCCAGCCAGCGAGCCGCGGTCCCCGCCTGCCCGCGGCCTTGGAAGGCCGCGCCGAGAAGACGGACCATCGCCGCATGGGCGGGGTCCAGCGCCAGCAGGGCGCGCCCGGCGGCCAGCACCCCCGCCGAGT
>JAEZHQ010000046.1 GCA_023416455.1 Pseudomonadota bacterium
AAGCGAGAGTGATGCATCGGCTGATTTAACCATCAGCCGCTACGGAACTCCCTCCACCTCCATTCGAAATTTCACAGTTTACGCGCAAAATGTAACTTTTTCTTCGACACCGACCTTTCCCACCCCTTCTCCTGGCGACAACTCCACCAGCGGGGCCACGACGGCCTTCGTCGTCGCGGCAATCGCAGCGGCCGGCGGCGGGACGGCATACGTCGCCCGCACCTCCGACACCGCACTTGCTCAGAGCGACCGTGGCAAGCTGATCGGCGCGTCCGGAACCTGGACGCAGACTTTCGCCGCCGCAGCAACACTGGGCACCGGCTGGGCGCTCTATTTCGCCAACGTCGGCACCGGCGTGATCACGCTGGACCCGGCCGGATCGGAAACCATCGACGGGCGGTCGACGATCTGCGTCTACCCGGGTGAGTCGTTCATGATCCGCTGCGATGGGACCGGCTTGCGCACCGTCGGGCGGACCCGCGGCATGGCGCTCCTCCAAACCGTCGCGGCGTCGGGCGCCACATCAATAGACATCGAGCAGCCGTTCCAAGACACGGAGATCGACGGCATCATCGTTAAGTACGAGATCGTGACGCCCGAAGTCTATTCCGCCAGAACTATTGCAGTCCGTGTCAAGAAGTCTGGATCATATCGGGACTCCGATTACAGATGCTATCTCTTTCAGGGCGGATCAACGTCGCCTCACGCAGTAACAACAGATGTTAGATCATCAATTGAGACTGGCTCAAAGAGAACTGGCGAAATTGTTCTCCAAGGCCGCAATGAACGCGCCATGATCCGTATAATGGATGCGGATGGAGCATACGGATGCGTCGTTCTCGGTGGCCACACACCAGATGGGACGATAGAGGGGTTGCGTATTATCAATAGAGCATCATCGGGTGGCGCGCTTGGTCTGTTCGGCAACTTCTACATCTACGGAGTGCGGAAATGAAACGCATCGTTGACGGCGTCGAGGTCGACCTCACGCCCGATGAAATCGCCGAGCTTGACGCACCTCGCCCGCTGGACGAGCGGCGCGCCGCCTTGGTGGCGGCCGTGCAGGCGGAGCGCGAGCGGCGGCTTGCCCTCGGCGCGCCCTACGGCGGCAAGCGGATCGATGTCTCGGACAAGGGCCGGGCCGACCTCGGCGGCATGGTCGCGGCGGCCATCCTGGCGCGGGACGGCGTCGTGCCGTGGTCGGAGGGCTACTCCGCGGGCTGGATCACGCACGACAACAGCCGCGTGCCGCTGCCCACCCCGGCCGACGGCATCGCCTTGGCGGCAACCGTGGGCGACTGGTACGGGCGGACCATGCAGCACGCCAGGGACCTCAAGGACGAGGCCATGGCGAGCGACGAGCCCGAGGTGATCGACATCATCACCGCCGGCTGGCCGGCCGAGCCGCAGGAGGAGCAGGAAGAGCAGGAGCTGCCCGAGGAGCCGCCGCCGGCCTGACGCGCCCCGCGACGGATGTCAAACCATGTGGCGCTTTTTGTCAAACCATGCGGCGCGCTACACTGACGCATATCCGGCGTGCTTGAGGTGGTTCCGGCACTCCTCGGGCGTATAGAGGTCGCAGATGGCTCCGACCGCTTTCCACAACTCCTCGATGGTGCGGGCGCCAATGCGTCGGAGGTGAGCCTTGAGCTTGGCGAAGGCCATCTCGATGGGGTTGAAATCGGGGCTGTAGGGCGGCAGGACGAGGAACCAGGCGCCGCGCTCCTTGAGAATGGCTTTGGCCTTTTCGCTCTTATGGCTGGACAGGCTGTCGAGGATGACGATGTCGCCCGGGCGCAGGGTCGGGGCCAGTTGGGTCTCGACATAGGTTGCATAGAGGGTACGGTTCATCGCGCCTTTGATCATCCGGGGGGCGGTCAGCCCGTCGCAGCGCAAGGCGGCGACGAAGGTCAGGGTGCCCCAGCGACCGAAGGGCGCTGATACGGACGGCGCCTGAAGGCGTCGTCCGCATCACCCGGCCGGCCAAAAGCTTGGCGTATAGCACCGGCTTGCCGCCACCCGTTGGGCCAGCCGGGTGCTCGCGCTGACGCCGAAGCGCCGCGCCGCCGCTCGACGCGAGTGGCCGCATCGCGCACAGCGGCACCGCGTCGGCGACCGTCAGACCAGCCCGCGCGCCGTCCTCGCCCGGGATCCAGGCCCCCTCGTCACGGCGCGGCGTCTGGCTCGGTCGGCATGACGAAGTCGCGGGCCTGCCGGATCAGCGCCTGCGTCGCCGCCGAGCGCTCCGTCCGCCGGAAGGCGACGGCCAGGTTGGCCCACACCTCGGTGTCGGCGATCGGCCGGTAGAGCACGCCGGGCAACTGGATGCAGCGGAGCGATCTGGGAACCAGGGCCACCCCGAGACCGACCGCCACCATGCTGGCGATGGTGGTGAAGTCACGGCCCTGGTGGGCGATGCGCGGCACGAAGCCGACCCGGCCGCAGGCGGCGACGGTGTGCTCGTGGAAGCTGACTCCCGGCGCGTGGTGGGGCGTGATGAAGGAGTCCCGGCTCAGTTCGGCGAGCGGGATGCGGTCGTGCCGGGCCAGCGGGTGCTCGCACGAAATCGCCAGGATGACCGGCTCGCGCAGGATCGTCACAGCGGCCACCCCCGCGGGAAGCTCCACCGGCGGGCGGATGAAGGCGATGTCGAGCTTGCCGTCGTGCATGGTGTCGAGCTGCCGGCTCATCTCCATTTCCATGAAACGCAGATCGACCTGCGGGTGGGTCTTCCGGAAGGCCGAGAACAGCGAGGTGAGCACACCCGTATAGGCTGCGGAGGCAACGTAGCCGATCTCGATGCGCCCGCGCTCGCCGCGGCCGGCCTGCTGGGCGACCAGCACCGTGCGTTCGGCCTGTTCGAGAGTCTTGCGGGCCTCCGCCAGAAACAGCTCTCCGGCCAGGGTGAGTTCGACCGAGCGCCGTGTGCGGTGGAAGAGCGCGGTGCCGACCAGCGCCTCCAGGGTGCGGATTTGCTGGCTCAGTCCGGGCTGGGCGATGCGCAGCCGCTCGGCCGCCCGTCCGAAATGCAGCTCCTCGGCCGTCGCCACGAAGTAGCGCAGATGCCGAAGCTCCACGGCGTGGGCGCGCACCGGCTGCCGGTCCCTGGTCATCGCGGCGGCCTCCTCATGATAAGCAGAACTTCTTGAAAACGTCCCTGTAATATATTGGACGAATTCTGCGCGCCATCTCCATAATCGACGAAACAAGCAATTCTGCCGTCCGGAGCCGCCGGGTCCCCCCTGGCGCTGCGCCCGGACGCGGCAACGAACGGCGTGAGGGAGGAATTGATCGTGACGTGTCAGGTGCCCCATATCGCGGCAGCCCTTGTGCTGTCCGCAGTCTTCACCGGCGGTGCGCAAGCCGCTTCAATCTCCGGCGACGTGGTCAGGATCGGCGTGTTGGGCGACATGTCCGGGGTCTACGAGAACATTTCCGGCAAGGGCGCGGTCGAGGCCGTCAGGATGGCGGTGGAGGATTTCGGCGGCACGGTCCTCGGGAAGAAAATCGACGTCGTCGCCGCCGACCACCAGAACAAGCCGGACATCGCGTCGGGAATCGCGCGGAAATGGTTCGACGCCGAAGGCGTCGACATGGTCAACGACATCGTCGGGTCGGCGGTGGCCCTGGCCGTCATCGAGCTGGCCCGGCAGAGCGACCGCGTCGCCATCGTGAACAGCGCCTCCAGTTCGGAGATCACCGGAGCCCGCTGCACGCCGAATTCACTGCAATACACGATCGACACCTACGCCCTGGCCAAGGGCACCGGAACGGCCGTGGTGAAGCAGGGCGGGAAGGACTGGTTCTTCCTGACGGCCGATTACAGCTATGGCCATTCGATCGAGAAGGACGTCGGCGCGGTCGTCGAGAAGAACGGGGGCCGGGTGGTTGGCTCCGTCCGACATCCGATCGGCGTCAATGATTTTTCCTCCTTCCTCCTGCAAGCCCAGGCATCGGGCAGCCAGGTCATCGCCATGGCCAACGCCGGCGCCGACACCGTCAACGCCATCAAGACCGCCGCCGAATTCGGAATCGGCGACGCCGGCAGCCAAACGCTGGTCGGCATGCTGACCTTCATCGGCGACATCCACGCGATCGGGCTTCCGACGGCGCAGAACCTGGTGCTCACCACGGCCTTCTACTGGGATCTCAACGACGAGACCCGGGCCTGGTCGGAGCGCTTCCACAAGCGCGTCGGCAAGATGCCGCAGATGACCCACGCCGGCGACTATTCCTCGACGATGCATTACCTCAAGGCGATCGAGGCGGCTGGCACCGACGACGCCCAGGCGGTCATGGCGAAGATGAGGGAAATGCCGGTCAATGACTTCTTCGCCCGCAATGGCCGGGTCCGCGAGGACGGCCTGATGGTCCACGATCTTCTGCTGGTCAAGGTCAAGTCCCCGGCCGAGAGCAAGCGGGCATGGGACTATTACGACATCCTGTCGGTCATCCCCGCGGAAGACGCCTACCGGCCGCTGTCGGAAAGCGCCTGCCCCCTCGTCCAAAAGGCGGCGAAGAGCAACTAGACGCGACACTGCGAGCGAGACCTGTCATGTCCACCAGCCATTTCGTCCGGACGAGCGACGTCGCCGGCTATTCGCCGGAGAACCACACGGGGACCGTGAACCGGCGCCTGATCGCGCCCTCCACGGTCGGCTCCCGCGGGATCGAGGTGATCCACGGCACCATCGAGCCCGGCAAGGGCGCGCTTCCGCACGCCCATCCCGGCATCGAGCAGGTCTGTTACCTGCTCGAAGGGACTGCGGTGGCCGAGGTGGCGGGCGAACGGCGGGAGATGGTCGCCGGAGACTGCTGCTACTTTCCGGCGGATATCCCGCACGTCTTCACCGTGACCGGCACGGCGCCGGCGAAGCTCCTGGTCATCTACACGCCGCCTTACGAGGAGAACCCCGAGCGGGTGGTGCGCCAGGGCTGACCGACGCAGCATCACGCCGCGCGCATTGCGAACAGACGTGGGACGGGTCCAGTGACGACACGCGACTATCGCACAACTTCCGCCGACGGCACCGGCCTGGCGGTGCAGGAGTGGGGGAATCCGGACGGGCCGGAGCTTCTGCTGATCCATGGCATCGCGCAGAGCCGCCTCTGCTTCTCCCGGCAGACGGACAGCGAACTCGCCGCCGGCTTCCGCATCGTCGCGTTCGACCTGCGCGGCCACGGCATGTCCGACAAGCCGGCCGATCCGGCGGCCTACACCGACGGGCGGCGCTGGGCCGACGACGTCGCGGCGGTCATCCGCGGCGCCGGGCTGCGCCGCCCCGTCCTCGTCGGCTGGTCGCTGGGCGGGCGGGTCGTCGCCCAGTTCCTCGATTGCCACGGCGACCGCGGCATCGCGGGGCTTCATTTCGTCGGCTCGCGCACCGTCATCGATCCGGCCCGTCCGACCCTCGGCCCCGGAGCCGTCCATCTGGCAGCCATGCAGTCGGCGGACCTGGAAACCAACGTCGAAGGCACCTCCGCCTTCCTCCGGGCCTGCGTCCACCATCCGCTGCCGCCGGAGGAGTTCAGCGCCATGCTGGCCTACAACATGCTTTCGCCGGCCATGGTGCGCGCCGCGACGCTGCAATGGCCGGGGGACTTCGCCGCCGCCCTGGCCCGCGTCTCGGTGCCGACTCTGGTGACCCATGGCCTCGCCGACCGGATCATCCTGCCGGCGGCCGCCGAAATCACAGCGGGGATCGTGCCGGCGGCTCGGCTCTCCTGGTACCCCGAGATCGGTCATTGCCCATTCCGTGAAGCGCCGGAACGCTTCAATGCGGAACTCGCCGACTTCGCCCGGGCCGCCTGGGCCCGATAGCGCCCGCCCGTCTTCCTCGTGCATCAGCCAAAGGATTGCCGTTCCATGGTACCGTTGCTGTCCGGCCTGAAGGTGGTCGACATCACGTCCATCATCCTCGGGCCGCTGGTCGGACAGATCTTGGGCGATCTCGGCGCCGACGTGACCAAGGTCGAGCCCGTGGACGGCGAACTCGGCCGCACGGTCCACCCCGTAGCGGCGCCGGGGATGAGCGCCATGTTCGCCAACAACAACCGCAACAAGCGGAGCCTCGCCCTGGACCTCAAGAGCGAGCGCGGCAAGGACGTGCTTCGGCGTCTGATCTCGCAATCCGACGTTCTGCTGCACAACATGCGCGTGGAGGCGATCGAACGCCTCGGCTTCGGTTTCGAGGCGGTGAAGGCGCTCAACCCCTCGATCATCCACTGCTCGGCCATCGGCTTCGGGCAGGGGGGCCGCTACCGCGACCGCCCTGCCTTCGACGACGTCATCCAGGCCGCCAGCGGCCTGGCCGGCCTGTCGGCGCGGATCGGCGGCGATCCGGCCTATGTTCCGAGCGTCGTCGCGGACAAGGTCAGCGCGCTCTACACCGTCTACGGAATCCTCGCCGCGGTCGCGGGGCAGGCCCGCAACGGGACGGGCGCCGTCGCGATCGAATCGCCGATGTTCGAATCCCTGGTCTCCTTCGTCCTCAACGAACATCTGGCAGCGGCGAGCTTCAAGCCGGAACCGGAACAGGCCGGCTACCATCGGCTGTTCTCTCCCAACCGCCGGCCCTACCGGACGCGCGACGGCTGGGTGGCGGTGTTGCCCTACACCGGCCTGCAATGGCACCGGGTCCTGGTCGAGATCGGTCGCGCCGATCTGGTCGAAGCCTCCTGGTTCGCCGACGCCGCCGAGCGGAGCCGGCGCATCGACCAGCTCTACGGGGCGCTGGCGGAGGAGCTTGCCGACCGGACGACGGCGGAGTGGCTGGAGGTCTTCGCCCGCCTGGACGTGCCGCACGCCAGGATCAGCGATCTCGACGACCTCCTCGACGATCCGCACCTCGCCGATGTCGGGTTCTTCGCCCCCAACGGCACGGAGGGCGCCGGAACGGTCCGGGCGCTGCGCCAGCCGGTCCTGTTCCACGGCCTGCCGCAGCAGGCGGACCTCCCTGCGCCGGGGATCGGCGCGGACAGCCGCGCCGTGCTCCGGTCCCTCGGCTTCGAGCCGGTCGACATCGAGGCGTTGATCGCGGCCGGCGTGGTGAGAAGCGGGCCGGCCTGAGGGGCGGCGCCCGGCGGGCGCCCGTATCGCCGATTCCCCGGGATGGAATCCTGGACAAGATGCTGGCCCTGCTGTCGGGGGGCTATGCATTCTGGCCGATGCGGTGGCCGTACCAGGCCGGCGGCGAGGCGGTCAGGCGACCACCATGGCCTGGAGGGTCTCCAGCCGGTCGGCCTCCCGCGCCGGCTTGTCCCAGCGGATGCGGTGGACGCGCGGGAAGCGCATGGCAAGCCCGCTTTTGTGCCGGCCCGACGGGTGCACGCTGTCGAAGGCCACCTCCAGGACCAGCCCCGGCTCGACCTCGCGCACCGGGCCGTAGCGGCGGACGGTGCGGTTGCGCACCCAGCGGTCCAGTTCGGCCAGCTCGGGCAGCCCGGCGTCGGTGACGTCGAAACCGGCCTTGCCCACCGGCACCAGATCGGCACCGCGCCACAGCCCGAAGGTGACGTCCGAACAGAGGCTGGAGCGCCCGCCGTGCCCGCGCTGCGCGTACATCAGGACGGCGTCGAGGGTGAGCGCGCCGCGCTTCCACTTGAACCACGGCCCTTTCGGACGGCCCGCGGCGTAGGGGCTGTCGCGCCGCTTCAGCATCACCCCTTCGATGCCGCCGGCCCGCGCGCCGGCGCGCAGCGCCCGCAGCGCCTCCCAGTCGGCGAAGGGGAGCAGCGGCGACAGGTCCATCCGGCGCGGCCGCACCGCCGCGTGCCAAGCCTCCAGGCGGGCGCGCCGCTCGTCGAAGGGCAGCCCGCGCAGATCCGCGGCGCCGTCGAACAGGATGTCGTAGAGCCGCACCCAGGCCGGGAACTCCCGCAGCATCCGGCCGGTCACCGTCTTGCGGTTCAGCCGCTGCTGGACGTCGGTGAAGGGGGCGACCACCCCGTCGCGCGCCACCAGAAGCTCGCCGTCGAGCACGGCGTCGAAGCCCATGTGGTCCAGGATGTCGGGAAAGGCGGCGGACAGGTCGTCTCCGGTCCGGCTGTAGAGGCGCCGTTCGGCGCCCCGCGCGGCCAGCTGCACGCGCACGCCGTCCCACTTCCATTCGGCGCGGTAGGCGGCGGGGTCGAGCCCCGCAAGCTCCGCCTCGTCCAGCGCGTGCGACAGCATGATCGGCCGGAAGCCGGCGCCGTGGTCGGCCGACGGGCGGGCGCCGCGCCCCTCCAGCCAGGCGAACAGCTCCGCGTAGGGGGGGCTGAGCCCGTGCCAGCATTCCTCCAGCGCGCCCAGATCGGCCGCGGCCCAGTCCGCCAGCGCCGTCCTGGCCAGCCGCCCCGACACCCCGACCCGCAGGCTGCCGGTGATCAGCTTCAGCAGGGCGTGGCGCCCCGGGGCGTCCAGCCGGTCGAGCCAGCCCTCCACCAGCGGCATGACCGCGTCGCGGCGGACGGCGCGCAGACGCTCGACCACCTCGGACAGGGTGGGCGGCGGGCCGGCGGCGCGCTCCGGCGGGTCCGGCCAGATCAGCGCGACGGTCTCCGCCAGGTCGCCGACATGATCGTAGGACAGGGCGAAAAGCTCAGGGTCGACGCGCGCCGCCGCCAGCTGCCGGACCATTGCCGGCTTGGCCACGCGGAAGACCAGGCCCCCGGTCAGGGCGGCCAGCGCCCAGCCGCGGTCGGGGTCGGGAGTCGTCGCGAAACAGGCGGCGAGCAGCCGGATCTTGCCGTTGCGCGACGGCATGAAGTCCAGCGCGTCGACGAGGCCGGCGAAGCGGTTCACGCCCCCTCCTCCTCGAAGCCGACCAGCGCCAGCGCCCGCGCCCGCATGCCGCGCCGCGTCGCGTGGTGGACCAGCGCCTCCTCCCGGCCGTGGGTCACCCAGACCTCGGGCGCCCCCACCTCCTCCAGCGTCCGCGTCAGCTCGTCCCAGTCGGCGTGGTCGGAGATGACCAGGGGCAGCTCGGCGCCGCTCTGCCGCGCCCGCTGGCGCACGCGCATCCAGCCGGACGCCACGGCCACCACCGGGTCGGTCAGCCGCCGCGCCCAGCGGTCGGCCACCGCCGCCGGCGGGGCCAGCACGAGGGCGCCGCGCAGCTCCTCCTTCGCCGCCGCCGTTGCCGGCCGCAGCTCACCCAGCGCGATCCCGAAGCCGCGGTAGAGCGCGCACAGCGGCTCCAGCGCGCCGTGCAGGTGGATCGGGCGGTCATAGCCGGCGGCGCGCAGCAGCGTGATGAGGCGCTGGCATTTGCCCAGGGCGTAGACCCCGACCACATGGCTGCGCTCCGGGAAGATCGCCATGGAGTGGAGGAGCCGCTTCACCTCGTCGAGATCCGGCGGGTGGCGGAACACCGGCAGGCCGAAGGTCGCCTCGGTGACGAAGACGTCGCAGGGCACCGGTTCGAAGGGGGCGCAGGTGCGGTCGAACCGCCGCTTGTAGTCCCCCGACACCACCACCCGGGACCCGGCGTGCTCCAGCACCACCTGCGCGCTGCCCAGCACATGGCCGGCCGGCACCAGCCGCACCGTCACGTCGCCGATGCGCAGGGCCTCGCCATAGTTCAACGGCTGCCGGGACGCGCCCGCCCCCTCGCCCAATCTCTGCCGCATGATGGCGAGCGTTTCCGGGGTGGCCAGCGCGTGGGCGTGCCCCGGCCGCGCGTGGTCGGCGTGGCCGTGGGTGATCACCGCGCGCTCCACCGGCCGCTGCGGGTCGATGTGGAAGCCGCCCGGTTCGACGAAAAGCCCCTCGGGGCGGACCTTGATCCAGCGTTCGGGCGGACGGCGTTCGGAGAGCGGCGCGGCGGGCATGCCGCCAATATAGGGAGGCGGCCCGGAAAGGACAGAAGTCCGGATGGCCGGCGTTGCCAGCGGGGACGCCGCGGGGCAGGATGCGGCGATACGGAGGGAGGAGACGCCCGTGCACCACGCCCTGTTGCCGACGCCCGAGGTCGCCGACGCCCTGAGCGGGGGCCGGCCGGTGGTGGCACTGGAATCCACCGTCATCGCCCATGGCATGCCCTACCCCGCCAACCTGGAGACCGCCCGCGCGCTGGAGGGCGTCGTCCGCGCCGAAGGGGCGGTGCCGGCCACCATCGCGGTGCTGGACGGCCGCATCCGCATCGGCCTGGACGACGAGGCGCTGGAGCGGCTGGCCCGCGGCGGTGCGGGCGTTCTGAAGCTCAGCCGCCGCGACCTGCCGGTGGCCCTGGCCACCGGGGTCCCCGGCGCCACCACGGTGGCGGCCACCATGATCGCCGCCCGCCTCGCCGGGATCGCGCTGTTCGCCACCGGCGGCATCGGCGGCGTGCATCGCGGCGCCGAGACCAGCTTCGACGTCTCGGCCGACCTCGACGAGCTGGCCCGCACCAGCCTGTGCGTGGTCTGCGCCGGGGCCAAGTCGATCCTCGACCTGCCCAAGACGCTGGAGGTCCTGGAGACGCGCGGCGTCCCCGTCCTCGGCTTCGGCACCGACACGTTCCCGGCCTTCTACAGCCGTTCCTCCGGCCTGCCGGTGGCGCACCGCTGCGACAGCGCCGCTGCCGTCGCCGGCATTCTCCGGGCGAAATGGGACCTCGGGCTGGAAGGCGGCGTGCTGCTGGCCAACCCCATCCCGGCCGCCGACGCGCTGGACGGCGCGGCGATGGAGGCGGCCATCGCCCGCGCCCTGGCCGAGGCCGAAGCCCGGGGGATCACGGGAAAGGCGGTGACGCCCTTCCTTCTCGCGGCTTTGGAGCGCATCACCGGCGGGCGCAGCCTGGCCGCCAACAAGGCGCTGATCCGCGCCAACGCGGCGCTGGCCGCCCGCGTCGCGGTCGCCTACGCGGCCATCCCCGATCCACCGCATAGGACCTAGACGAAGGTGTTACACCTTCAGCGACCGTTCGACTTAAGACCACGTTAACTCCCGCGGCGCAAATCTGGGGCCGTCCACCAGCGGAGGTCTCTGATGCGTACCCCCACCTCGTCGAACTTGGTTTCCCGGATGATCGCCATGTCCGCCCAGCCTGACGAGGCGATCGGTGACAGCGACGATCGCCCGGCGACGCGCGTGAAGCGGATCGTGTGGGCATCCCAGGCCGCCAAGCTGCGGGTCTCGCTGTCCTCCCGCATGATGCACGAGATCGAGTGCGCGGTTGCCGCCGACCTCGACGGGATGGAGCTGCCGGAGGTGTTCTTCACCTCGGTCGAGGTGGCCGGCCACGTCGTGACCTGCGATCTGGACTCCTCGGGCACCGCGTCCATCTTCGGCCTGATCGAGGCCAGCGAGTACGACGACCTTGTCGAGGAGGCCGGCGACGACGCCCTGTTCGGCGTCGACTGGGACGGCGTCTACGTCACCCCGGCGCGCACGCGCCACTGACGGCGGGGACGTTCGCGGCCCCCGCCACGCGCCGCCGGACCACGCCCGGCCGCATCCCGCCGCCCGGTTCCCGCCCTCAGCCGAGGGCGCGGGCCAGGATGACCTCCAGCCGCTTCAGCAGCGCCGGGTCGCGCTTGTCCGGCGCCGTCATCAGGGCGTTGTCGAGCGCGGTGTGGCAGCCCTGCTCGCACAGCCCGCTGCGCACCCGCAGCTTCGGCGCGAGCTGGCGGACCAGCGCGCGCGCGCGGTCGGCGTTGGCGACCACCACCTTGATCACGGCGTCGACGGTGACGTGGTCATGGTCCGGGTGCCAGCAGTCGAAATCGGTCACCATGGCGACGGTCGCGTAGCACATCTCCGCCTCGCGGGCGAGCTTGGCCTCGGGCATGTTGGTCATGCCGATGACGTCGCAGCCCCAGCTCCGGTACAGCTCGCTTTCGGCCCGGGTGGAGAATTGCGGGCCTTCCATGACCATGTAGGTGCCGCGCCGCTGGTGCGGGATGCGCAGCTCGACCAGCGCCTCCTCGATCAGGTCGCCGAGCCGCCCGCACACCGGATGCCCCAGCGCCACATGCGCCACCATGCCGGTGCCGAAGAAGCTCTTCTCCCGCGCGAAGGTGCGGTCGACGAACTGGTCGATGACGACGAAGGTCCCCGGCGGCAGATGCTCCTTCAGCGAGCCGACCGCCGACACCGACAGGATCTCGGTGACGCCCATCTGCTTCAGGGCGTGGATGTTGGCGCGGGCGTTCAGCTCCGACGGCGGGATGCGGTGGCCACGGCCGTGGCGCGGCAGGAAGACCAGCCTCTGCCCGTCCAGCGTGCCGGTCAGCAGCTCGTCCGACGGGGCGCCGAAGGGCGTGTCCACCGCCACCCAGCGCTTGTCATCCAGCCCGTCGATCTCATAGACGCCGCTGCCGCCGAGCACGCCGAGCACCGGTTCCGTCACGCTGTCCGCCATCACAAGCCCCCTTCGCCGCGCTGCGCCCCAACCGGGACCGCCGCAGTATTCCGGCTTGTCCCGGCAAAGGCAACGGCGCCGATCAGGGGCGGGCGAAGCACCGCACCCGCGTCACAGCGTGCCCAGCAGGACCGCCAGCAGCATCAGGAAGACCGCCGCCCTGGCCAGCCCGCCGGCCCGCGCGCCCTTCCACCACGCCCCGCCGCGACCGCCGCCGCCATCAACGCCGTCGGCCGGCAGCAGGGCGACGC
>JAEZHQ010000050.1 GCA_023416455.1 Pseudomonadota bacterium
CGCCCTTTCGGCCGCCCAGCAGGCCATGCTGGACGGGCTGAACCAGGCGGCGGCCAGCATGAAATCCATCCCGACCGGCCTGACCGGCACGCAGAAGCTGCTGGGCAGTTTCAACATGTTCGTGTGACATGACCGTTCGTGCGACGGGTGCGGGCCGGCGGTGCGGTTCGCCAGGACGGTGCCGTTCCAAGCCGGCGTTGACGCCGCCGCATTCTCCGCCTGTTTCCTCCCACAATGGACGCATCGAAGGCGGCATCGTGCGTCGGGTGGAGGGGGTAAAGGCTTGCAAGGCTGTGATACCGTCGATGCTGTGACGCGGTGCGGGGCACCGTTGGAAGGAAATCCTTGATGACGCAGTCTGCCAAGCTTGAAACGGCGTCCATGCAAGCGTGGCGGGACGCTGTTCGTGAGGACACCCTTGTTCACTATTCCCTTGGCATGGGCGTGGCGGTGCATCGGCGTGAAGGGGCGCAGGCCGCACTGATCTGGCTTGAACACGCGCGCCGGAGCCCGGTTCGCCGGGCCGAGAGTGCGGTTGCCCTCATTGATGCGTTGCGCGCCCTTGGGCGTGACGAGGAGGCCGGCCGTCTTGCCGAAGAGGCCAGGGCCGAGTCGGCGCGTTACGAGTTGGACGGGCTGGCGGCCTTGGCCGATCTTTGCCGCGAGACGCCCGGCCTGGATGGGCGGGAGGCACTTGACCTGATCGACCGGGGGCTTGCCCTTGCAGACCGTTGCGGCGAGCCGGCCGACCGGTTGAAAATGCGGCTCCGACGCGGAATCCTGCTCTGGCGTGCCGGTGAGACGGATCGGGCGCTGGCCGATTGGGCCTGGATCCATGAGGCCGATCTTGCGTCGGCTCCAGTCGATGCCGAACTCGTCGATCTACTTGACCTAGTCTCGGGTGCCTTGTGGCACGGCCAGCGCTTCGATCTGGCGGCGGCCATCGACATGAGAAGTGTGCTGGTGCTCGCCAATGCGGGGACCGTCGATCCGATGGATCGGCAGCGCCTTGTCCTCAATCTGGTCAAACGGGGGGGAGCGTATCTCGACGCAGCGACCGCGGACAGGATCATGCCTACTCTATTGTCCGCCATCAATGACGAGACCGTCCGACTAGCGGCTGTTCGGTTCGTGGCTGCGCTTCTGGATAGCGGCCTGTCCAAGGCAGCGGCGTCCGTGTTTGCAGCGGTGACGGCCCGCGACCCGAACGGCTTTCCGGCGCACTGGCTTCGGGCCGAAGTGGTCGTTCGTGCCGCCCATCCGGAGCAGTGGGCCGGTGTAATCCAGAATTTAATTCCTATGGCGAAGGAGAATCCACAGTTCTGTCTTTCAGTTGCTCAGGCGCTACTTGCTGTTAATCTGCTTGATGATGCAATTATTGTTGCTAATCGGGCAATCGCCCTCGACTTCTCAATGGCCACAGCATTTCTTGTTCGTGGTCTGGCACAACAGGCAAAAGGCGATCAAGTGGAGGCTGAACAAAGCTTCAGTCAAGCTCAGAGAGTGACTGCAGCGAAAAGCCAGGCATTGCGCATACGAGCAGTTATGTTGTGTGGAATAGGCCAATATAGGGAGGCTTTGCCAGTCATAGAGGAGGCCGTACACCTCGCCAAAAATCCTATTTTTGAGAAGGCGTTGCTGGCTCTGATTTTGAGAGCGATGGGAGATGATGGTCGAGAACTGAAAGTTTGTAGAGATTTAATCGAAACGTGCTCATCTAGTATGCTGAGGCGCATTATAAACATGCACCCTGTATTTCGTCTGGATATGACTTCCATGTTCCTCGGTGCAGGTGGGAAGGATTTGTTGTCCGATGAAATTTCTCCACTTCTGCGATGATTAACTTTTGAAATTGTTATAGACTCTGCTGATGGCGAGAAACAGGACGTTGGAGCGCTCCTTCTCTGTTTTGTTATATTGAGATTAGTCTTACAGAAATTGGCGTAGTTAATTGAAATTTGTGAAGTATATTCTGTTCAACAGAATTGCTACGATTGCCCGTTATTAGGGGAGGGAAAACAAGATGGATATAGTATTTTTATGCGCATAAGTTTTGTAAAAAATATCAATGAATGATATGGCGGGCGACGTAGATGTGTTTTGAAGTGTAATGTTGTTTATTGGCGCTTGGTTGGTGACTAATGAAAGGTGGACGGAGTATGGGGCTTGTGATGAATTTTTATGACTTCTCCGATCTGTCATGGCTCTTTTCATGTGATAATAATAATAGAGGTGTAATACAGCAGAATTTCGATGAAGCGGCTTTGCTATGGAAGGCTGTTCAGGCAACCCGTGGGCCAATACTGGAGATTGGCCGATTTCATGGCGGAACTACAGTTCTTTTGGTGGCCGCCGGTGCAGGGAGGTGCGTTGTTAGTTTGGATATTGCGCCGAAGCATCATCCGGAATGTGAAAAATTTTTTGATGAAGTTCACGCGTCTTCTCCTGGAATATTGAGTTTGCTGGTAAAGGACTCTGGCGTTCCACTACCTGGACAATCGTTTGGTATGCTGTTCATTGATGGCGATCATACTTATGATGGTGTAAAGCGGGACACCATTGCACATTGGCCTGCCTTACACCCTTTTGATGGCAGGGCAGCCCTGGCCGTTTATCATGATGCTGTCCCAAATGACGGATTGCTTCATCGAAATTTACCCAACCATTGTGAAGGCGTACAGCAACTGTGCAAGGAGCTGGTTGATTTACAGTGCGCGCGCGTTATTGGATCGGCTGGATCCAGTTTGGTTCTGGAGAAACTTGCCGAGTTGCCAAATGATTGGACCCAGAGCATCCTTTATTCTACCGCCAGTTATACATCGTTGTCTCGGCGCTGTGACATCGTGACACTAGCGAAGCCCGGTGGAATTGGGGTGGAGTTGGGTGTGGCTGAAGGACAATTTTCTGAACGGCTGCTAAAACGTGGGACTCTCTCTTATCTTTATAGCATTGATATGTACGCTGGAGACAGAGGACACGATTTGTTGCAATATAAGCGTGCAATTTCTAGATTGATGCCATATAAATCCCAGAACAGTTTATTAAAGATGAAGTTTGATGAGGCTGTTGATTTATTTGATGATGAGTATTTTGATATAATATATATTGATGGGTATGCCCATACGGGGCAGGAGTCCGGAAAAACAATCCATGACTGGTACCAAAAATTGAAACCAGGAGGAGTTTTCGCTGGCGATGATTACCATCCGCAATGGCCATTGGTGATTGATGCGGTTAATTCCTTCGTCGAGAAAAAAGGGCTAAAGCTACATGTTTTGAATTGTCAGGAACAATCAGCGTTTTCTTATTTCCCGACGTGGTTTGTGTTTAAACCGGAATAATGCATGCCGAGCATGCCTTCCAGACTCAAGCTACTCCGTTCTAATACTACAGTGGGGGATTGCCGGTTTGGGTACGGCGTTGCCAATGGCACTGGCGAGCACGTTGCTGATGTCGCCGTCGCCAGACGGAGCACGCGATAATGGCGGTGGGGTCTGGCTGCGGCAGACCGATCAAGGAGGCCAGGAGGCGGCGGATTTCCGGCACGGTGAGGGGCAGCAACTCGGCCGCCGGATCGACGCTGTCCTGTCCCCCCGATGGCCGCCGCTCGGGCGACGGTCAGAAAGGCCAGGGCGAACATGGCGAGCGTGACGTGGCGGTGCCAGGCCGTCCAGGTGCGCACCTCGTACTGGTCCAGACCGACCTCGCCCTTGGCGGCTTCGAAACACGACTCCACCGTCCAGCGCGTGCCGGCGATCCGCACCAGCGTCGACAACGGCGTGCCCTCCGGCGCAAAGGTCAGATAGTAGGTCAGCTTTTCCGGCTCGGGGATCGAGCGGCGGACCAGCAGGCCCCGGCACCAGCCCTCCCGCAGCGACGGATAAGCTTTGCAGGCCCAGTCGTACAAGCGTGGCCCCTTGGCGCCGTCCCCGGCGCTGAGCCGCGTCCAATCCCCAGCCGTGAAGGCGGTTGCCCGCTGCTTGACCGTGTCGAAACCCAGCGGTGCACGCTGTTGGCTGGTGACGGCGACGACATAACCCAGCGGCTGGCGCTCCAGCCACAGGCGCAGCGTGTAGTCGCCACCATAGACGGAGTCGGCCGTCACCCACGCGCACGGTACGCCAGCGGCGAGAGCCCGCTCCAGCAGGGCGCGGCCAAGTTTCGGTTTGGTGGCGAACCCCACGTCGTCGGGGACGCCCGCCACACGCCGCCGCTCCTCATCGCCGGCCCACTCTTCGGGCAGATACAGCGCCCGGTCGATCAACGCCCGACCGCGGCGGCTGGCATAGCCCAGGAACACCGCGACCCGACAGTTCTCGATGCGCCCGGCGGTGCCAGAGTACTGGCGTTTGACGCCGACCGAGCGGGTGCCCTTCTTGAGAAAGCCGGTCTCGTCGAGCACCAGCACGCCGTCGGCCTCTCCCAGCTGCTCGATCACGTAGGCTTGCAGGTCGTCGCGCACCGCCTCAGCGTCCCAGCGGGTGCGGCTGAGGACGTCATGCAGGGCGTCCGGCGTGCGATCCCCGGCGGCTTCCGCCAGATGCCAGCCGTTCTTGCGCTCCAAAGGGGCCAGAAGGCCGCGCAGATACCTCAAGGCCCGCTGCCGCGCCTCGACGCGGCGAAAACGAGGGGCAAGCCGCTCCACCAGAACCTCCAGCGCCCTCGCCCACTTGTCCACGTCGCCAAGGGCCGTCATCCGTGGATCCTCCCTGCTGATCCACACTCAACATCCGACGCCACCCAACCTCACCTTCAGATTAGCCCCACTGTAGTACTTAGGCACTCTCAGCCAGCCTCTTGAGCAATCACGTGTTCGGTGCTCGGTATCATCAGCATAGGAAGGTTGCAATGCAGTCGCTTTACATGTTCAGGGGGGGGGGTGCTGAATATAGGATCCGATCTACACAGAACCTTTGGTTGTGCACTATGTATATCGGATAGCGTGAGGAGTGACGTCGACGAAAGAGATGCAATTAAATGAACGGGGCGATGTAGAATAATCCACTCAAGAGGCATTTCCATCTCTGTCGGAATCAGTAAAGAATCGCGAGACGATGTGATTAACGGAAGGATTGATCTGGAATTATCGTTTCTCGGGTGAGGTTTTAGGATGACTTTATAGCCAAGACCTAATAGATGGATGACGGCATCTCGATACAGTGCTTCCTCTGATTCCTGCGTCAATATATTAAGACGGTATAAGGAGGAACCGACAATCACAGCCCAAAGGGAATCTTGAGATTTGCTCTTTCGCTCCGCTGGACTTAACCACATGGGATGAGGGCCAAGTGCCTCAAGGCTCTTCCGCTGGACAGCCAGATCCATTTCCTGATTGGGGACTTCAGAAAGATAAGCTGGTATGCCAAGATGGCTTGTCAAGCTCAAGAACGCTGTCTTCACGCGCTTCAAGTGTCTGATCATGACGCCTTTTGGGCGAAATGATTCGGAGAACTGAGCGTCAAGATCTCTGTCTCTCGAAAGGGGCGTTTGGCGTACAATTTGCTGGTTATAGCTCTCGATCCCATCATCATAGAATAGCAATGCAGCATTAGGCAGACTCTCAATCACAAATTTTTGTGCGTCGGCATAGAGGCAATAGGACCAGATTTCCGTCGGAAGTGGAGTGGGAAGGCGGGAAAGAAAACTGTCGCGCAGCCGTGTAATAAGTGCGGGTTGATTGAAATCAATATCTCGCGGGAGCTCTGGCGTTTCGATCACTAGAGCGTTTGGAAACAATGTACTGACTGTATGACGAATGGCTGTTATAAGTGCTGTGCGATGAACCCCGATAATTTGAAATATTGCAAAAGATTTCGTAGAATACCCTTTTTGAACTAAGCATCCATGGACTTTTACTACGTGACTTGGTGAAGAGCATATGACGATTTTGGTCATTTTTTTTCCATAATGTGCGAAGCATAGTGGACAACAGTAGGGGCGATCCATTAAAAAAGTATATGTCAATAAACTTATCGAAAAACTGAATCGTCTAAAATTTCTTCCCGTGCAGTTTTCTTCTGTTTTTTTTGCCAAATGTATCTTGCGCTCTATTATTTGATGTACAGATGCGTGAAATTTTTTTGCTTTTATGTTTTCTGCAAGAAATGAAAGCGTGGTCGTAACCCCTTTCAACTTTTCTTTTCTCTTAGGTGCGCGGCTTGAATTGATCGACGCTGCCGTAGGCGGCCTAGCAGAGAGTGGATTGGTCCCGATGGCTGGGGCTATGTGCCATTGGTGCAGGCTTTGACGCGGGATAAATTCGGCACGAGCTTATTCCGGTGGCGTGCGCAGTGGAAAGCCCAGTCCGCGGACCAGAATTTCCAGCGCGGCGGCGTTGACCCGTTCGACCCCTTCCACGGTGTTGGAGCCATTGTGGCTGCCGAGGACGACCGTCTCGAAGCCGCGCAGCGCGCTGTCCGTCGGCAGCGGTTCGGTCTCGAAGACGTCGAGCCCGGCCCCGGCCAGCCGACCATCCCGCAACGCCCGGACCAGCGCCGCTTCGTCGATGACCGGCCCGCGGGAGACGTTGACGACGAACGCACCCGGCTTGACGTGTGACAAGCGGTCGGCATCGAGAAGATGATGGGTCTCGGGCGTCAGGTTGCAGGCGATCACCAGGAAATCGGCCTGCGGGATCAGATCGTCAAGCGCCATGCGTCGTAGCCCGGTTTGGGTATCAAAGTCCGGGTCGGGGGGCTGGTGCGGGTCGCTGCCGAGAGGGAGCAGGCCGAAGCCGATGGCCCGCGACACCACGGCCCGTCCGATGCTGCCCAGCCCGATCACGCCAATGCGCTTGCCGGCCAGCGTCGTACCCCGGATCTTCAGCCACCCGCCTTCCCGGACCGAGCGGTCGATCCGGTGCAGGCCACGGGCCAGCAGGATGATGTAGCCCATGGCCACGTCGGCCACTTCGTCGCCAAACATGCCCGGGGTGTTGTGGACGGGGATCCCACGCTCCTTCGCCGCGGCCAAATCGATGGCATCGACTCCGACTCCCCACTTGCAGATCACCTTCAGGCGGGTGCCGGCTTCGATCACCGGGCGGGTGAGCTGATCATCGCCGACGATGGCGCCGTCGAACCGGTGGATGATCGGCAGCAGGTCGGCCTCGCCCAGGTGCTGCACGACCTCCGGCGCTTCCACGGTGATCCCGTGGGCGGCCAGCCAACTGGCGTGATGGTCGAGGCGCGACTGCAACTGGCGGCAGGTGATCAGGACATGGGCGCTTGCGGGGCGGCTCATGACTGCGGCTCCAACTGTCGGCACAGCCTGTGCAGTTGTTCGGCCATCAGGAAGTTGATTTCCTCGTCGATGTCCTGGGCCTCGATCCGCTCGATCTCGAACATCAACGGGCGCTCGCCGATCCGGTTGAAGCGCTGCATCAGCACGTCCCGGCTGAACAGGTAGAGGCAGGAATTCTCTTCATACACCGGCGGCAGATCCTGGGTGCGCAGCAGGATGGCGGCGTTGTGGTTGAGCGGCCTGGCCAACTGGTCCCACAGGCGGGTCTGGAGGCGGGTGACGGAGAACAGGCTGTCATGATTCGGCCGGTTGGCCAGGAAGGTCCGGACGGCCCGCTCGACCGTTGCGGCGGTCAGCAGCGGGTTGGTGCTGTGCGTCTGGAGATAGACATCCGCCTCCACCACCGCCGTGGTGTGCATCAGCACGGCGTTCATCGGCGTGGTGCCGTCGCGCAGGTGGTCAGGCCGCAGCAGCAACCGGACCTGTGGAAAGATCCGTGCGGCCTCCTCCAGGATCGGCAGGCTGTCGGTGTCGATGACCACCTCGGCGATCGACGGGCAGGCCAGCAGCGTATCGATGATGTGATGGTACAACGGGCGTCCGGCAAAAGGACGATAGTTCTTGCCCTTCACCCGCTGGCTGTCATGCCGCATCGGTACGAGGGCGGCGACGCGTGTCATTCCTTACGTCCCCTGTGGTCGATCCGCGCCGGCGACAGGCCGGCTGGAATAGTCGATGCGCAGCCTATTGCGCTGGTCTGGCTTGGGCAAGGCCGGGCGGCGGAGGCTGCCGGGATAGAAGAAGGTTCGCTTGAGCGCCTGGGTCACCTCACCTTGGAAGCGGTGCCCCCGGTAGGTGCCCCAGAACTGCATGAGACGGAACCAGCCGATCTCCCAGCCGTGGCGGAGGAGCTTGCCGTCCAGGGCTGCGTGATACAGGTCATTGGCGATGTTTCCTGCCGTCAGCCGCAGGAAGTCCAGGAAGCCAAAGCGCAGCTCCGGCATTATCCGGCGCAGCGCGATGGCCTCACGCTGGTAGCGCTTGTAGACCCGGTCTGGGGTTTCCTCATGCACATGGATGACGCAGGCGTCGGGCTGGTAGACGACCCGGCGGCCCAGTGCGCGCATCCGCTTGGCCCAATCGAGATCCTCCAGTCCCGTCAGGGTCTCGTCATAGGGCTGTTCCTGCCAGAATCGGCGACGGATGGCGGCGTTAGCGTTGTTGCAGAAGGGGTGGTCCTGGTCGGCCACCGGCGTCTCCCCAAACCAGCTCTGGAAAATCCGCTGCTCGGGGTAGCGTGTCCGCTCGTCCCCGCGCTGGCTGCCATAGACGACGGCCACCGCGGGATCCTCGAAAGGCGCCACCAGCAGGTCGAGCCAGTCGGCGTGGGTCGGATAGACGTGGGCGCTGCATACGACGACGACGTCGCCGGTTGCCGCCGCGCAACCGATGTTGAGCGAGCGTCCGAAGGAGAACCGCTCCGGGGCGATGTGGAGCAGCGTCACCGGGAAATGGGCGGTGACGTCCAGGGTTCCGTCGGTTGATCCGGAATCGACGACGATGATCTCCACATCGCGATTGCGCTGCCGTTCGATTCCGACCAGCAGACGGCCGATGTGCTTGACCTCGTTGTAGCAGCGGATCACGACGGAGATGCGTGGCACAGGGCCGGTTTCCTCTCTCGGTTGCCAGGGCGTGGACCGCCATCCATAATGGCCGGCGTTCCGCCGCCGCAGGCGTCGGATTTCCAACGGGGGAGTGATAGCGCGAATTGGTGTATCGTTCCATAATGCCAACTCTTTCGGAAGGCCGGCCGTGAGCGCGGTCTATCCCTCGCTCCGGGGGCGTACCGTCCTTGTCACGGGAGGGGCCTCGGGCATCGGGGCCGAAATGGTTGCCCGCTTTTGTGCCCAGCAGGCCCGCGTCGCCCTGTTGGACCGCGACCATGACGCCGCTGGGGTCCTGGTGGAGGAGATAGCCGGGCGCGGGACCGCGCCTCCCCATGTGGTGCCGTGTGACCTGCGGGACATTGACGCCATGCGGCGGGCCATCGTGGATGTGGCGGCGGCCCTCGGGCCGATCCGAGTCCTGGTCAACAACGCCGCCGACGACACGCGGCACGATTTCGCCACCCTGACGCCGGAGGCGTGGGACGACCGATTCGCGGTCAACCTGCGTCATGTCTTTTTCGCGGCCCAGGCGGTGGCGCCGGGAATGGCCGAAGCCGGCGGCGGCGCGATCGTCAATCTGGGCTCCACGAGCTGGATGTTGGGGCAGGCGGGCATGCCGGCCTACACCGCCGCGAAATCCGCCTTGCAGGGTCTGACGCGGACGCTGGCGCGCGAGTTGGGGCCGCAAGGCATCCGGGTCACCTGCGTCGTGCCGGGCTGGACCTTCACAGAGCGCCAGCAGAGGTTGTGGCTGACCCCGGAAGCGGAGGTGGAGACCATGGCGAGGCAATGCATCAAGCGCCGCTTGATGCCCGACGACGTGGCCAAGCTGGTGCTGTTTCTGGCGTCGGATGATGCCGCGGGCTGTACCGGCCAGTCCTATCTCGTCGATCTGGGGATGACCTGAGCTATGGAGCTGGCAGCGACGGCGCGGTGCGTCTGGGATGCCAAGGCGCTTCTCGGGGAGGGGGCGGTCTGGGATGCGGCTTCCCGGCGGCTTTACTGGGTTGACATAAAGGGGGGCGAAATCCTCGCCCTGGAGCCTGCTTCGGGTCGACGTCGGCGCTGGTCCGTCCCGCCGCCCGTCGGCTGCGTGGTTCCGGCCGGACCGGACCGCCTGCTGGCGGCGCTGGGCGCCGGCATCACCCTGCTTGATGTGTCCGGCGACCGACCCCAGGGCCGGCTGGTCGTCCATCCCGAGGCGGAGCGGCTGGGCAACCGCTACAACGATGGCGCCTGCGATCCCCAGGGTCGTTTCTGGGTCGGGTCGATGGACGTTGCCGAGAAGCGACCGAGCGGTGCCTTCTGGAGGCTGGACGCGGACGGTGCCGTGGCCTGCGTCGACGACGGCTACGTCATCGCCAACGGGCCGGCCTTCAGCCCCGACGGCAGCACCGTCTATCTGACGGATTCCGGCCGGCGCACCGTGTGGCGGGCAGGGGTGACGCCGGACGGCTGCCTATCCGGCAAGACGGTTTTCGCCCGCTTCGACCAGGATGGCGAGGCTCCCGACGGCATGGCGGTCGACCGCGACGGCGGTGTCTGGATCGCGGTCTGGGGAGGAGGCTGCGTGCGCCGCTTCTCGCCGGACGGACGATGGACTCACAGCGTTTCCGTGCCGGCATCGCAGGTCACGCGTTGCGCCTTCGGTGGCCCGGATCTGGATATCCTGTTCATCGCCACCGCCCGCGTCGGCCTGGACGATCAAGCCCTGTCCGGCCAGCCCCTGGCCGGCGGGTTGTTCGCCTGCCGGCCAGGGCCGGTGGGGATGGCCGTCGCGCCTTGGGCCGGGGGCGATCGGCCGATTCGGTCGCGCACTCTTCCATCCTCGGATGCATAGGACTTGGGAATGACCATCGCCGACGACGCGCGCGTGCTGGTTCTGGGCAACGGCCCTTCGCTGAAGCAGGCGGATTTTGCCGCCTTCAAGGGGGTCGACACCATCGGGATGAACGCGGCCTACCGTTATTGGGACCGGATCGGCTGGTCTCCCACCCACTATGCCTGCCTTGATTCTCAGGTCGTGCTCAGCCATGCGGACGCCATCGCCGGCATGATCCGGGAGGGACGGTTCCGGCATGCCTTCCTGCACTGGCACCTGTTGAAGCGCTACCCGGACTTGTCGGGCCATCCCGCCGTGACGTTCCTGTGCCAGCTGAGCCATGGCCCGGACGACGTCAAGCGTTGTGCGGCGTTGGGGCTCCGCTACACGCCGAGCCGATTCTTCGCGTCGCGGGATATCGACCGGGTCACCACGGGCAGCGCCAGCATCCGCTTTGCCGGCGACCGGGGCTACCGGCGCATCGGGTTGATCGGCATCGATTGTCGCTACCGGGAAATCCTGCCCGAAGCCCGCTCCCAGGGAGGGCTGATCCTTGAGATCGAGCGGGATGTCAAAGAAAACCCCAATTATTTCTTCGACGATTATCAGAGGACCGGCGACCGCTATCACATTCCCAACCCGCAGGCGTTCGGCGGCGATCTACACATCCGCTGCCTGGAGACGCTGGCGAGGGACAATGTGGAGCTTGGTTTCGGATTGGACATCCGGGTTTTGACGACGGAGAGCGAGCTTTACACCCGCAAGGTTTTCGCGCTGGACAGCCTTCCCGGCTTCCTGGGGCAATCCCCTGAATCATCGCCCCATCCCATCGGCGGATGATCCAATCCGACGGCCTGTCCGTGCTTGATTGGAACCGGCCATGATCGTCTTCCCGATCAGTCCACGGCCTCTCGGATCGCAGGATGATCTTTGCAAATCGTTTCTCGGAAAGCGGCCAATTCGCTGCCCTAATGAGGAAGGGTTTTGTTTCTTGATCATGATGCCTGTTCTTGACAGAAAAGGAAGAAGAACCTACTCATCCTGTTCAGGGCGCCTTCGTCCAGGAGCACCGAGTCGGCGGCGTTGATTGTCAATAATCTTGAGGGAGTTGCGATAGTCATGCCAGCCGATCTTTCCCAGCCGTCCTTATCAGCCGATGAGGCTCATGCTGAATATGACGGCCTTGCGGCGGTGGCGCCGGACGATCCGGCGGAGCTGCTCAGACTGGGCCAGATGGGGCTTCAACTTGGCCGGGACGCGGAGGCCCTGGAGTGGTCGACGCGGGCTGCGGAGGCCGACCCGTCGTCCGCTTCGGCCCTTGTCGCCAAAGGCCGGGCGCTGAACCGCCTGGGGCGGGTGGACGAGGCAATTCGGGCGATGGCGGCGGCGGTGGCCATCGATCCGGACGTCGATGCGGCGCTGAACCGCCTGCGCTACCTGCTGACGGAGCAGACGAGCACCCGGGCGGCGTTGGGGCGGATCGCTGGTCGAGGGCTGGAAATCGCCAGCGTGCTCGACGTCGGCGCCTCCGATGGGAGTTGGTCGCTGGCCGCTCGCGCCCTTTGGCCGGACGCGCGCTTCCATCTGATCGAAGCCTTCGACCATTGGCGTCCGGCTCTGGAGAGCCTATGCGCGCGCGAGCCGTCCTTCAGCCACGTCGTCGCCGCCGCCGGTGCTTCGGAAGGCGAGATCTATTTTCGCAACAATCCGGCGGCTCCCTATGGAGGGGCCGCTTCCGAACGGCCAATCGACGGCGGCTGGAGGGTCCCTCAAGTCAGCCTTGCCGGCGAGGCGCGCCGACTCGGGTTGCCGGCGCCCTACCTGATCAAGCTCGACACCCACGGCTTCGAGCTGCCGATTCTGGAGGGGGCACGGCCCTTGTTCGCCGATGCGGCCCTCGTCGTCATCGAGACCTACCTGTTCCGCCTGAGGGAGAACGGACCGCTGTTCCATGAGATCGTCTCCTTCATGGAGGATCATGGCTTCCGCCCGACCGACCTGTCCGATCCGCTGTGGCGCGCCACCGATCAGGCGCTCTGGCAGATCGACCTCTATTTCGTCCGGGCCGGCGAGAGCCGGCGCAGTTCATGGACAGGCGCATGACCGCATGCCTGCGTGTCGCGCTGCACAACCCCTTCGATCCCCGGTTTCCCTTTGCCGAGAGGGAACTGGCGCTTCGTATGCAGTCGGCGTTGCGGGGCAAGGGATGGGACGCGATCATCGCGCACCGGGCGATGGAGATCGACGCCTTTGATCCCGACTTGGTCGTGTCCCTCCATCCCCAGGCGACGCCCAAGCTGACCCGTCATCTGACGGTGGCCTGTCACTGGAACCCGCCGGCGATCCACGGGGCTCACCGGACCTTTCTTCAGAACGAGCGGTCCTACGACGGCTGGCTTACGGCCGGAGACGGCATGCGCCGCTACGTGGCGGATTTCGTCTGGCCGACGGCACGGCCGCTCCTGACAGCGCCCATGTACCCCAGTTCCCAGGCTCTCGCCCTGGAGCCGACCCTGGGGCCGGACAGCCGGCTCTTCTACATCGGTTCCAACTGGGACGGAAAACGCTATCCCGTGATGCTGTCGCGCCTGGCAGCGGCGGGAGTCCTGGCGCTGCACGGTCGCCGCGACCGCTGGGAGCATCTGGCGGACGCCTTTGTCGAGGAGATCCCCTTCGACGGGCGTTCGGTCATGGAGAAGGCGCATCGCTGCGGCCTGGGGTTGTGCCTGCATCTTCCGTCGCACGCGGCGGCCGGCATTCCCAACATGCGCATCTTCGAGCTGTCCGCGGCCGGTGTTCTGACCATCGCCGATCGGCATCCGTTCATCCTGGAGGCTTTCGGCGACAGCGTCCTCTATGTCGACCTTTCGGTCGGGGAGGCGGAGGCCGCCGAGCAAATCCTCGACCGCGTGGCGTGGGCGCGCTCCCATCCGGTGCAGGGACGCGCCATGGCGCGGGCCGCCCAGGCGATCTTTCTGGAGCGGTTCAGCCTCGATGTCCTGCTGGAGGCGCTTCCGGCTCTGGTTGCGCAGGCAAGGCCGGAGCTGGGCATGGAGAGGGGGGCCGGCGAAGGGGTGCCGGCTCCGGTTCCGGTCGATCTGGTGCTGCCTGTTCGACCGGGCGGGTTGCCGGACGCCTTGGCGCGGGTCGAGGCCGTGGCCGGACAGACCGCGGGGCCGGTCGGCGTGGTGCTGGTCCTGTCGGACGAGCCGCCGGACTTGCCCCGGTCGCTCTCCGATCGCCTCGCCCGCTTCACGGTCATCCGGGTGCCGGTCGAGGCGTCGGCCGGTTCGCGCCTGTGGATGGGCCTGCGCGCCGCCACCGCCGAGTGGGTCGGGGTCCTTCCTCCCGGCGCCCGGCCCTTTCCCAACCATGTCGCAACACTGCTGGACGCCGCCGCGGCGCTGGACGCCGCCGCGGTCCATGGCGGGGCATTGCAGCCCGTGAACCGGGATGAAGTCCTGATCCAGGAGCTTGCCGAACCGGACCTGATCCCCATCGGTTTTGCAGCGGTCGACACCACCGATCCGGCTTCGACCGCCGGGAGCCTGCACGCTGCCACGCTTCTGGTGCGGCGCGAGCGCCTGACGCCGATCCTCCGCCGGGATCCCGAACTGGGGGACTCCGCGCCGGCGTTCCTGGCGCATCAGGTCGCCGCACGCTGCCGACTGGGGACGAGCGGCCTCCTCACGATGCGGGTAGCCGACCGTGCGGAAGCCGGCCTGGACGCGGAAGCGCAACGCCTTGAACGGCTGGCCGCGCTCGCCCCGCTCTCCGCCTCGGCACACCCGGCCCGTTCGAGCACGCCGTCCGTCGTCCGCAGCCCGGCGACGGTCACCTGCTTCTCGGATCTCGACCCCGGGCTTGCCGAACGGCTGCCCCGGCTGGTGGAGCCGGCGGATTTCGCCCGCCTTCCCGGTGACCGGCCGCTGTATCTCTACGGCGCCTCGCGCGGCGGGCGTCTTCTCCAGCTGGAACTGGCCAAGTGGGAGCATCTGACCGTCGCCGGCTTCCTCGACGGGATGCGCAAGGGCGAGGCGTGGGGACTCCCCATCGCTGCGCCGGAGGATGTGGCCGAAGCCCTGGGCGGCGCCACGGTCATCATCGCGAGCCAGTATGTGTCCGAAATCGCCAAGCGCCTCCGGCCCCTCGGGCTGACGGAGCCCTACAACGCCTATCCCTTCATCGCGCAGTACCCTCAACGAGTGGCGGATCCGGACGGTCCCGGCTGCCCCCCGGGCGCCGCCGCTGTCGAGGATGCCCCCGAGGATGCTTGACGACATGGCCGAACGGGCGTGGCAGCGGGACGGGGTACTGGCCGGCATCGACCTTTCAGGGGTCCGGCTGGTCACGGTGGACGTGTTCGACACGCTGCTGTTCCGCCGCTGCGGGACGGTGGAGGGGGTCTTCGCCCTGACGGCGCGGGTGGCGCACCGGCGGGGGCTGCTCGATCCGGGCGTGACGGAGGATGCCTTCGTGATCCTGCGCCGCGGGGCCGAGGCGCGCGCGCGCCGGCAGGCCATGGCGGAGCGGGGGAGCGGCGAGGTCACCCTCGACGACATCCACCGCCACAACCGCCTGCCGGGCGTCGGGTCCGCGGCGCTGGCAGCGCTGGAGGAGGAGGTCGAGCGGCGGGTCGCGGTCGCCAACCCCTATCTGGCGAGCTACCTGCGCCATCTCCGGCGCTCGGGCCGGCCGGTGGTGCTGCTGTCCGACATGTATCTGCCGTCGGCCCGCCTGGCGGCGATCCTGGCCGCCGCCGGCCTCGCCGCCGGAACCGACTACGACGCCCTCCGGGTGTCCTGCGACGAGGGGGTGGCGAAGGCGGATGGCCGTCTCTTCCGCCGTCTCCTCGCCGGCCGGCCGGATCTGGCGCCGTCCATGGTCCTGCACATCGGCGACAACCCGGCGGGCGACAAGGCGGCGCCCGAGGCGCTGGGAATGCGGGCGGTGCGCTGCGTTCCTCCCGCCGCCCTGGTCGCCGTCGCCGAGCGCGAGGCCATGCTCGGCCGGCCGGGGCACAACGCCTTCACACTTCGCCGGCATCTGGCCATGCGCGCTGTGCCCGGCGGCGCCGGCGGCGGCGATCCCGAGGAGGTCTTCTGGACCGGGTTCGGCTGCGCGGTGATGGGGCCGGTCGCCGTCCATTGCGCGAACTGGGTGGTGCGCGACGCCGCGCGCCGCGGCATCCGCTGCCTGGCCCCGCTCATGCGCGAGGGCGAGCTGCTCGGCGCGCTGATGGCGAAGGAGGCCCGGCGGCTCGGACTCGACCTCCGGGTCGTTCCCCTCCACGCCTCCCGCGCCGCCCTCTACCTGCCCAGCCTGCGCGCCTTCGGCGAGGCCGAGCTGGCGGCGCTGTGCACCGGCAGCGTCTTCCGGACGCTGGCCGACCTGTACGCCCTGCTCGGCCTCGGCCCCGTTCCGCCCTCCCTGCGGGACCAGGCCGGCACCGCCCTGGTCGATCTCCACGGCGCCCACCGGCGCGACGGCTCCGGCCCCTACGAGGAGCTGCGGCAACGGCTGCTCGCCCCGGACACGGTGGCGCGGATCCTGGAACGGGCGCGGCAGGCCCGCCGCGATCTCGTCGATCACCTGCGCGACGCGCTGGGCGGCGAACGGCGCGTCGCCCTGGTCGACATCGGCGCGCGCGCCACCATGTTCGCCCGCCTCATGGCCATTCCCGAGCTGGACGGCCTCCTGGACCTCCACGGCTATCTCTTCTACGCGGTGCCCGACGCCCTCGACCGCATGGGCGACGGCGTCCCGCTCAGCGTCTTCGCCCCGCTGACCGCCGACGGGCTGGAGCGGGCGCGGATCGTCTACCGCAGCCCCCAGTTCCTGGAGCTGCTTCTGAACGGGGAGGCGCCGACCACCGTCGGCTACCGGCGCGGGTCCGACGGGCGGGTGGCGCCGGTGACCGAGCCGCCGGCGATCCCCGACCCGCAGCGGCGGGCCATCCGCGCCTGCCGTGCCGGCATCGATCTGTACCACGAGGTCTTTGCCCGTCTCGAGGAGGCCGACGGCGGCGGCGGCGGGGACGGCAGCAGCGGGGACGGATGGCTGGACGACGAGGCTCCGGACGTCTTCGCGGCGCTCCATCGGGCCGTGCACCTGCCCACCCCGGAAGAGGCCGAGCGGATCGGGCGGCTGGTCTACGACATCAACGACGGGACGCGGGCCGTCCAGCGGCTCTGCACCGAGGCGGCGGCGGCGGCGGTGGCCGGGCTGCGCCGGTCGGCGCCGCCGGCGAGCTGGCTGAGCCTCGCCCTGCTGCTCCGCCCGTCGGACCTGCCCTGGCCGCAAGGGGCGATCACGCTCCAGGAGCCGGGCCATGTGGAAGCGTTGCTGGACGGCGCCGGCGGCGCCTTCGGGCACCGGGCGATCAGCCGCCAGTTCGCCCACATGGCGGCCTCCCGGGACGACCGGCGGGTCGTCCTGTGCGCCGCCGGCGGGCGCGGCGGCATGGCGCCGACCTTCATCGAGGTCGCCCGCGCCGCCGGGCTCGACCTCGCCGGCTGCGCCGACCTTCTGGTCGCCGAGCCGGACGGCCTGTTCGACGGCGTTCCGGTGCTGCCGCTGGAGCGGGTGGCCACGCAGGACTGCCGCAGCGTCGTGGTGGTCAGCGTCGGCTACGGGCAGGCCATCCTCGACGCCCTGGCGGCCGGCGTGGCGGCGGACGGCCGGCCGCTGCGCTGCTTCTGGTTCGACGGCCGGGCTTTCCACACGACCGAGCTGCGGGGGGAATCCCCGGGGGGTGCCGGATGAGCCGGCCCCCGGCCGCGCCCGCGGTCCTGCTGCGCGCAGACGCCAGCCCGGCGACCGGCACCGGCCATGTGATGCGCTGCCTCGCCCTGGCCGAGGCGCTGGCCGAAGCCGGATTCGCCGGGCATTTCGCCGCCGCCGCCCTCTCTCCAGCGCTGGAGGACCGCCTGCGCGCCGCCGGCATGGCGGTGCACCGCATCGCGGCCGAGCCCGGCGACGACTCCGACCTCGCGGCGACGCTGCGCCTCGCCGGCGCGGTCGGGGCGGCCGCCGTCGTGGTCGACGGCTACCGGTTCGGCACCGGCTGGCGGGCCGGTCTGGCCGCCACGGGGCTGTGCGTCCTCGCCTTTGACGACGCCGGAACCGGCGAGCCGCTGCACGCCGATATCGTCGTCAACGCCGCCCCCGACGCCGCGGCGCTGCCCTACCACCGCGCCGCTCCCGGGGCCGCGCTGCTGCTCGGCCCCGCCTATGCCCCGCTGCGGCGCGAGCTGCGCGAGGCCGCGCGGGCCGCGAAGGCGCCGCTTCCCGACCGCCGGTCCCTGCTGCTGACCTTCGGCGGCTCCGACCCGCTCGGCCTGACCGGCCCCTGCATCAACCGGCTGGGGGCGGCGCTTCCCGACGGGGTGCGCATCGACGCCGTGGTGGGCGGGGCCTGCCTGGCGGCCGAGGCGGTGGAGGCGGCGGCGCGGCCCTTCGGCGCCCGTGTGCGGGTCCACCGCGACACGCCCCACATGGGGCGGCTGATGGCGGACTCCGGGCTGGCGGTGTCGGCGGCGGGCACCACCACGGCGGAACTGGCCGCCGTCGGCATCCCGGCGGTCCTCGTCCTCGTCGCCGGCAACCAGGAGGCGGCGGCCGGCCAGTCGGCCGGCCTCGGCTGGTGCGCGCTGGTCGACGGCCGCGCCGCCGACGCCCCGGACCGCATCGCCCGGGAAGCGCTGGCCCTGTGGGCCGACCCGGCGCGGCGGGTCGCCATGGCGCAGCGCCTGACCGGGACCGTCGACGGGCAGGGGGCGGTGCGGATCGCCGAGGCGCTGCGCCGGCGCCTCATACCGGCGGTGCATGAACACGGAGCGCCGCCGGTAAAACCCGACAGATCAATGCGATAGCATTGATCAAGAGGGTGATACGGACGACGCCTTCAGGCGTCGTCCGTATCAGCGCGCGGTGAACCCCCCGTCCACCGCCAGCGCCGTCCCGGTCACCCAGCGCGCGCTGTCGGCCAGCAGATAGGCCACCGCGTCGGCGACGTCCTGCGGCGCGCCGTAGCCCAGCGGGTGGGCGGCGTCCAGCGCCGCCTTCTGCTCCGCCGGCAGCATGGCGAACTGCTTGTCCGCCTTGGCGCCCAGCACCACCGCCGGGGCCACCAGATTGACGCGGATGCGGCGGTCGGCCAGCTCCAGGGCCAGCGACTGGGTGAGCGAATGCAGCGCCGCCTTGGAGGCGGCGTAGAGCGAGCGCCCCTTTTGCCCGCGCCGCCCGGCGGCCGAGCCGACATAGACGATGGCGCCGCCGGCGGGGGCGGCCACCCCCTTCTGCTGGAAGCCGCGCGCCAGCAGAAGCGCCGCCCCGACGTTCAGCGTGAAGTAGCGGTCGAAGCGCGCCCGGTCGACCTGCCGCAGCACCGAATAGCCCTGCTCCGACGCCGAATGGACCAGCCCGTCGAAGGGACCGCCGGCTTCCGCCAGCCCCTTCATCCAGCCGGGTATGGCGTCGAGGTCGGTCAGGTCGAAGGGCGCGCAGGCGTGACGGTCCGCCGGGCCGGCCAGCAGGGCGCGGGTGGCCTCCAGCGATTCGGCCCGGCGGCCGACCAGGGTCAGCCGCGCGCCGAGGTCGGCCAGCGTCCGGCACAGCTCGCGGCCGATGTCGCTGTCGGCCGAGGCGCCGGTGACCAGGATGCGGCGGCCGGTGAGGTCGAGCGGGTTGCGCATGGCGCGTCTTCAAGGGGTCAGAACGGGGAAGTCGTCGGGCAGTTCGACCACCTCCGGGGTGGGGATCGGCCCCACCTCGCCGACCAGGGCGCCCCAGGACCACCCCACCCCGAAGCCGGCCAGCAGCATGCGGCGCGCGCCGGCGGCCAGCGACGGCCCCAGCCGGTGGCCGATGGCCAGCGGGATGGAGGCCGAGCTGGTGTTGCCGAAGTCGTGCATGTCGATGAGGAACTTCTCCTTGGGAATCGCCAGCTTCTTGCGCAGATGCTCCAGCATGAAGGCGTTGGCCTGGTGCATCACGCAGTGGTCGAGATCCTCCACCGTGGTGCCGGCGTGCTCCAGCGCCTCGCGGACCAGCGGCGGCACCGCGCGCAGGGTGAAGGCGAAGACCTCCGCCCCGTTCAGCGACAGCCGCGACTCGGTGAACAGCCGCTCCTCCTCCTCCGGCGTGCGCCGCACCAGCCCCGGGGTCAGCGCGTGGCGCCGGCCGCCGGCCTTGACCCAGATGTTGCGGGCGCCCGCCCCGTCGGTCCCCACCACCACGTGCAGCGGGGGGGCGCCGGCGGCCGTCTCCAGCGCGGCGGCGGCGCCGGCGTCGCCGAACAAGGGCAGGGTGGAGCGGTCGCCCGGCACCAGATGGCGCGACGACACGTCGCCGCACAGGACCAGCGCGCGCCGCCCGTTCGACCCGCCGAGCAGCCGGCCGGCCAGCCACAGACCATAGACGAAGCCCGAGCAGCCGAGGTTGACGTCGAAGCAGGCCGCCCCCGTGCCCAGCCCCAGCCGCTTCTGCATGATGCAGGCGGTGGCCGGCACGTTGTAGTCGGCGTCCTGCGAGACGAAGACCAGCACGTCGACCGACGCCGGATCCCAGTCGAGCTGGCGCAGCAGCCCCTCCGCCGCCGCCACCGCCATGTCGGATGCGCAGATGTGCGGCGGGGCGATGCGGCGCGAATGGACGCCGGTGGTGGCGTACAGCTTCTCCGCCTCCTCGGCGGTGAAGAGGCTGTGGTCCTCGAGGAAGGAGTGGCGATCGCGCGGCACCACGGCCCGCAGGCCCGCGATGCGAACGTCCTCGATGACGGCCTTGACCATGGGCTTCCGCTTCCGCTCTCGTTGGCCGGTCCGCGGCGGGGTCCGGCGATTGGGGAAACTTTAACGGGCCGACGCTAGGTTCGGAACGATTAACGAAGGGATAAGGGGCACGCGCCATGGCTGAAGCCTCCGCGCCACCGGCCGCCGCCGCCCGGCCGGCCACCGTCATCGCCTCCACGCGCTACGCCGACCCGGCGGTCTTCGCGCGGGAGGCGGAGCGCATCTTCCGGCGCTCCTGGATCTTCGTCGGATTCGCCGACCAGCTGGCCCGGCCCAACGACTTCATCACGGCCGAGGTGGCCGGCACCTCGGTGGTGGTGCAGAATTTCGACGGCGCGCCCGCCGCCTTCCACAACGTCTGCACCCACCGCCACTCGCTGATCCAGCGCCAGCCCTGCGGCAACCGGCGGCTGGAGTGCCCCTACCACGGCTGGCTGTTCAACCGCGAGGGCGTGCCCGTCGGCATCCCCGGCAACGACGCCTATTTCGGCTTCGACCGCGCCGCCAAGGCGCGGCTGGCGCTGTCCCGCTTCGAGGTGGCGGCGCGCGGCCGCTTCGTCTTCGTCCGGCTGGAGCCCGGCGGCGCCGGCCTGGACGATTTCCTCGGCGGGTATGGTCCGCTGCTCGACGACCTCTCGGCCTTCACCGAGCCCCTGGGCGACGAGACCGAGGAGTGGGCGGCCAACTGGAAGATCGGGGTGGAGAGCGTGCTGGAGCCCTACCACGTCGACTCCACCCACCCGGAGACCTTCAAGCCCTTCATCCGCAAGAGCTGGGAAACCGCCGCCGAAGGCGAGCACTCGCGCTGCCTGACCGCGCTGTCGGAGCCCAGCGCCCGCTGGTGGGGCAGGGTGGTCCACACGCTGGGGCTGGCCCGGGACGAGCGCTACCGCGACTACGACCACCGCTTCATCTTCCCCAACCTGTCGCTGGCGGTGACCCACGGCGCGCTGCTCAGCGTGCAGACCTACGACCCGCTCGACGCCGGGCGCCTGTCGCTGCGCCACCGCCTGTTCCTGGCGCCGAGCCGCA
>JAEZHQ010000300.1 GCA_023416455.1 Pseudomonadota bacterium
GGCCGAGGCCATCGCCCGCCGGCAGGCGGAGCGCGCCGAGCGTTTCACCGTCGCCCCGCCGGTGGAGGACGAGGCGGTGCGCGAACTGATCCGGGACCTCCGGCGGGGCGGGCCGGCGGAGAAGCCGCTCCGCCTCACCTCATGGGCGCAGCGCCAGGGCGGGTTGCGCGAGAGCGGCGGCGAGCTGAAGGCGCTGGGCATCACGCCGAAGACCCGGCCCGGGCTGGTGAACGGCAAGGGGGGCATGCCGCTGGACGATGCGGCGCTGCGGGCGTGGCACGAAGGGTTCTTCCCCACCGCCGGCGAGCGCCCGACCGTCAACGACTTCCTGGCGGCGCTGGGCGATGACTTCAGCGGCCACGCCCCGGTGTACCGGGAGGCCGATTACGACCTGGTGGCCCGGCATGACGCCGTTGCCGCGATGCGCCGGGACCTGGAGAGCCGTGGCGTGGACCTCGACCGGCTGTCCGACGCCGAGCTGGCGCAGCTGCTGGCCCGCGGCGAGGCCGACCTCGCTCCCACCGCCGGCAACCGCGCCCGCCTGCGCGAGGTGGAATTCCAGCGGCGCCAGGCTGAACGCCGCCAGCAGCGCGCCGCCGAGCGGCTGGCCCGGGCGGAGGAGGCCCACACCGCGACCCGCGCTGAGCTGGAGCGGTTGCGGCTGGAGGCCGCCCAGGCCACGGCGCGGCTGGCCAACCTGGAGGGCGAGGCGCGCACCGCCCGCGCCGCACTGGAGACGGCCACGCGCCGGCGGGACGGCGAGGCCGGCCTGGCCCGCGCCGACGACCTGGAGTTGGAGGACATCGCCCAGCAGATCACCGACCGCATCCTCGGGCACCCGGAAGGCCGCATCCCCTATGACGCCGTGCCCCTGTCGCGTGGCCCGCTGAAGGAGCGCACGTTCAACATCCCCGACGCGCTGATCGAGGATTTCCTGGAGAGCGACGTGGACTTGGTGGCGCGCATGTACACGCGCACCATGGCGACCGACGTGGAGCTGGCCAGCCGCTTCGGCCGCGCCGACCTGCGCGACCAGATCGCCAAGGTGCACGAGGACTACGTGCGGAAGACCCGGGCGACCACCGACGAGCGCGCGCTGCGCCGCCTCGACGCCCAGCGCCGCGCCGACGTGCGTGACCTGGAGGCCATGCGCGACCGGCTGCGCGGCACCTACGGCGCGCCGGCCGATCCGGACGCCTTGTGGAGCGCCCGCGCCGTCCCGCTGATCCTGCATTTCAACTACGTGCGCATGCTGGGCTCCATGGTCGTCAGCGCCTTCCCCGACCTTGCCCGGCCGCTGTGGGTGCACGGCCTCACCCGCACGTTCGGCGCCGGCATCCGCCCGCTGGTGACCAACCTGCGCGCCTACCGGCTGGCCACCGCCGAGGCGCGCAAGGCCGCCGTCGGGCTGGACATGGTGCTGCGCAGCCGGGCCGCGTCGCTGGCCGACGTCACCGACTGGTACGGCCGCCGCAGCCGGTTCGAGCGGGGCGTGCAGGCCGTTGCCGACCGCTTCGGCGCCATCGCCCTTCAGGCCCCGTGGGACGCGGCGTTGCGCCAGTTCTCCGGGGTGGTGTCCGCCGCCGGGCTGCTGGAGGACGCCGCCGCGCTGGCGGCGGGCAAGCTGGGCCGGAAGGGCATCACCCGTCTGGCCGCCGCCGGGATCGACGCCGACCTGGCGGAACGCATCGCCCGGCAGTTCGCCGAGCATGGCGAGACGGTGGACGGCGTGCGCATCGCCGGTTCCGACCGCTGGACCGACCGCCAGGCGCAGGAGACGTTCCGCGCCGCCATCCTGCGGGAGGTGGACCGCACCTTGGTCACGCCGACGGCCGGCATCCGCCCGCTGTGGATGTCCTCCCCGGCCGGGAAGCTGATCGGGCAGTTCAAGTCCTTCTCCATGGCCTCCGCCCAGCAGGTGACCCTTGCCGGCCTTCAGCAGCGCGACGCCGCCGCCCTCAACGGGCTGATGCTGGCGGTGGGACTCGGCATGGTGAGCTACGCCGCGAAAAGCTGGCTGGCCGGCCGCGAGCTGAGCGACGACCCGGCAGAATGGATCATCCGCGGCGTGGACGCCTCCGGCGTGACGGGCTGGCTGTTCGACGCCCTGAACGTCACCGACCGGTTCACGCGAGGCACCATAGGCACCCGCATCCTGGCGGGCTCCCCGTCCAGCCGCTACGCCGCCGAGGGCGCGCTGGAGGCCGTGCTCGGCCCGTCGGCGCAACTGCTGACCGACGCGGCCAAGGTGGGCGGCGCCATCGCCACGGGCGAGCCCAGCCGGGGCGACATCAGCGCCGCCCGGCGCCTCGTCCCGTTCCAGAACCTGCACGCCCTGCGCGGCCTGTTCGACCGCGCCGAGGCCGGCCTTGCCGAGGCCAACGGCCTCCCCGCCGAGAGATGACCCCATGAAGGAACTCGACCTGATCGCCGCCGCCCTGTCCGCCGCCGCCGGCGCGGTGTCCGGCCCACCCGAGCGGGCGCGCCGCCTCCACCTCGACCAGCTCCGCGAGCGCGGCCGGCGGCTGGCCGAGGCGGAGCAGGCCGCCCGGGCGCCGATCCAGGCCATGCCCCGGCACTTCCAGACCGCGTTCGAGGCGCTGGGCTACGCGCCGCCGTCGGGCGCGGGGGACCCCATGGCGCCGCTGCGGGCGCTGGCCCGGCAGCAGGACGAGACCACGCTTGCGATGATGCGCTGGGAGGTGTGGTGAAGCCGTTCGCGCCGCGGAGCTTGATGGGACTGCCCTACAGCCCCCGCCGCCAATCCTCCGGACCGCTCACCTCGGGGAGTGCAACGTCGTCCGCCGCCGCAGGGGCTCGCCGGAACGGACTGGTCAGCGTGGCGAGACGGCGGCGGACCTCGGGCATCGCCGGCAATTCATCGTCCGGCGTCCGGTGACCACCCTTGCCGGGCGTCGCTGGTCCGCTCTTTCGCGCTGCATTCGTCATGGTCCGTTCTCCGCCATCTTCCAGCAATATGGCGATTCGCGGCGGGGAGAGGCAAGGGAATAGCCATATTTCGCGTAGAGCGGCACCAAGTCGGGTAACGGGTCGATCAGCCGTACAGCGCCTTTCCCGATGGCCACCGCATATGCTTCGGCGGTGGCGATCACGATACCGACGATGAATCCTCTCAAGGGGTGCTGCCCCGGACATCCTTCCAGGAAGTTCACGCCGCAGTACAGCGGCCCCGCCGACACCCTGCCGATCGCCAGCCCGCACAGAGCACCCCCGCTCCACACCGCCACCTCGAAACGGTCGGGGTGATTGCGCCGGAATTCCGCCGCGATGTCTCCCCAAGGCCATGCATAGCGGCGCGCCGGGAGCCCATCCCAGCATTCGGCAAAGGCGTGCAGGGCGCTCGGCTCGATGGGGCGCAACTCGCACGCCGCCGGCAGGTCGGTGCGCACGAGAGCTTCCGCCGTGGCGTAGGCAAGGGCGCGCCGCTCCCGATATCGTACCTCCGCCGATCCACGCCGCCCAATCACCGGCTTCATCCGAACAGCGGCCCCCCCTTGTCCAGCCGCACGCCCGGCCCGCCGTCGCCGTGATACGGGCCTTCGGCGATGAACTTCACGCCATGCAACTCGAACGCCTTGCGCACCGCCTCGACCGTGCCGGCCATGGCGGAAACGGCTCCTGGCATCGCTTCCAGCCGCTTCACGGTTTCCAAGGACACCCCGGACTCCTCCGCAAGGCGCTTCTGTTCCCAGCGCAGCAGAGCGCGGGCGGCTCGGAGTTGCCCGCCGGTCAGCACAGCCATCATTACACCTCAGGTTCATTGCGTAACACCAGAGGTGTTGACATCCTCCAGGCGCGCATGTTTACACTTCAGGTGTAAGGCAGCCCCCTTCACGGGTCAACGCCTCTCAGCACAGGATAGGGAACCCGATGAATCCCCCCACCACCGCGCCACTTCGGCGTGAACGCCCCCGGCTTGCCCTTGGCGCCGGAATCGCCGCCCTCGCTGTTGCCGCGGTCGCCGCGACCAGCAGCCCCAGCGCCCGCAGCCCGGACGCGCCGCGCCTGCGCATCGCCACCGAGGGCGCCCTCGCGCCCTGGAACTTCACCGATCCGGCCGGCCAACTCGCCGGGTTCGAGGTGGAGCTTGCCGGCGAGCTGTGCCGGCGGATGCAAGTCGAGTGCGAGGTGGTCGCGCAGGATTGGGACGGCATGATCCCGGCGCTTCAGCAGGGGCGCTATGATGCCGTCATGGCCGGGATGTCGATCACCGACGAGCGGGCGCGGGTCGTGGACTTCGCCGGCCCCTATGCCGCCGATCCAGCCGTGTTCGCGGTGCGGCCCGGGTCCGCGCTGGCGGATGCCTTCCCGGGCCTGGAACGGGTGGACCTCTCCACCCCGGCCGGCCTTGACGCCGCCGCGGGCATCGCCCGGGCGCTGGTGGGGCACACGGTCGCGGTGCAGGCCAGCACCACGCATGCGCGGATGATGGAGTCGCTGTTCCCCGGCGCCGCCGTCCGGGTCTATGACCGCCTCGACCAAGCGGTGCTCGACCTGATGGCCGGGCGGGTGGACGCGGTGCTTGGCCCCCGCACGACGGTGGACGCCGCCGCGATGGCCGAGGGCGGGCGCATCGTCACCGCCGGCCCGGCCTTCGTCCGCGGCCCGCTTGGGCTTGGCGTGGGCGCCGCCACCAGGAAGGGGGATGAGCTGGCCAACCGCCTCACCGCCGCCATCGAGGCGGTGCGCCGGGACGGCACCACGGCCCGCCTGTCCACCCGCTGGTTCGGCTTCGACGTCACCATGATGCCGTAGAGGGCGGTCGCTGCTCGCGTATCCGACATCCCGCTCTCCATGGGGGCACTCCCTCCCAGAAGCACACCCTCCATGGGTTAAGCTAACGGGACTTTCCTCCCTCCCCAGTGTTCGCGAACCCCATAAGGCGTAGCCGACCGGCCACGCTGCGATCACCAACAGGAGGATGAAATGTCCGCCCGACAAACCCGCCTGCCCCAGACCTCGCCGGCTGACCAACCTGCCGACCCAGGGGCGCGGGCCACCGCCACATTCGACTCGATGGTGGACACCATGACAAAGCCCAGCAAAACCAGTGCAGGCGACCAACTCGGCGCGTTACCAAGCAACAGGGCCGGCCAGGAGCCGGGAAGGCCGGGCGACACGTTGCGCGCCGCCCTGCTCGGCGCCAGCGCCCCGTTCGCCGCCGCCTACGCCGCCTACCGGGCCGAGGCTGCGCGGATTGAGGAGATCGGGAGCGCCGGCGGCTTCTCGACCAACGAAGAATCGTGGGCGCTGATCAAGGCCAAGGACGAGGCGTTCGCGGCGGCGGTTCGCGCACCCGACGCCTTCCACACGCTCCCCGACGCCATCGCCGCCGCCGGCTACCTCCAAGACTACGTGAACGAGGACGACGACACCTGGAACGTTCCCGCCGAGCTGCACCCGATCATCGCGGACGGGCTCCACGCCTTCCTGTCCGGGCTGCTGGACAGCGCCCAGGCGCTGGAGGGCAGCACCATCATCTCGGAGCTGGGAATGACATTTACCGAAGCGCTGGAGAGGTGGCGGGAGTTGGGCCGGGCCGCCGAGGTGGGCGACGCGATCAACTTGGCCAGCGCGATTCTCGCGGCCGAGCCGGCCACCCCTGCCGACGCGCTGGTGCTGCTGGAATTGCTGGCTGACCCAGAAACCGGGCTGGCCGCGGGCGATGCCCCCCACGACGCGGAAGCCATTCAGCGCGCGTTCGCCATCCTATCCCGCGCACCCACCGGGATCGTCGCCAACACCAGCGCCGACGCCGAACTCCTCGACCTCTGGCGGCAGTACCTGCCCCTGAAGGTCAGGGCGAACGCGACGCCATTCGATTCGCCAGATGAAGCCGGGGCCGCCCACCTCGCCCCCGACGCGCTGGAGCGCCGCATGGCCGCCATCCCGGCACGCTCGCCCGTCGGCATGGCCGTCAAGCTGGGCGTGCTGTGGCAGCTGGGCGGGGCGGCCCTCGAAACGTGGGACGGCAGAAGCGAACGCATCACCGGCGCGGTCCCCGAGAGCGACTACTGTGTGCGCTGGCTGTGGATGATCCTGAACGAGGCTCGCGCATTGGGCGCGCCGATGCCCCTGGTTCCCGACGACCAGACCGCGGACAGCCACATGGCCGCCGCGCTCAGCCGGGGCTTGGTGGTGCCGGGGGATGCGAACATCCCCGTTGCCTACACCCCTGAGATCAGGAACGCGACCTGGCAGGACGGCCAGCAGGATGACGCCGAGCTGCTGGCCGCCTACGCCGATTTCTGCGCCTACGACCGCGCTTACAACCTCGACCCCAACGCTGGCAAGGAGGGCGAGGAGGAACGCGAGGCCAAGTTCGCGGTGTGGGAAGCCAAGCGGGATCGCGTCGCCAATCTGCCGGCCCGCACCTTTGCCGGCCTGGAGGTGAAAGCCCTCACCGCCTTGCGCATCAACGAGAATGCCAGCGTGAACGACCGTTGCACCTTGGCCAGGTGGGACGGCTACAGCAAGCCGCCGAAGGTGGACGAGGACCCGCAAGTTGCGCTGCTGTGGGACATCGTGGAGAGCGCTCGTCGCCTGGAGGCCAGCCGGTCGCAGACCCCGCATCTCGACGCCGAGTTGGTCGAAGCTGCAACCCGCTGGCTCGATATGCTGGAACTCGACGACCCAACCCCCGAACAGGAGGCCGAGGCCGACCGACTGCATGACCGGATTGTCGCCCTGCCGGCGCGCACCGCCGCGGGTGCTGTGGCCAAGGCCGCCGCCCTCACCGAGGACGCGAAAGGCTGCGTCCTCGGCCTTGAGGAGGGCGACCAGCTCTACCCGCTCCTGCGCAGCATCGAGCCGACCGAGGAAAGCGAGCCTGTTGCGCAACTCGCCCGCCGGCTTGCCCGGAACATCCGGGTGCTCGATGACGACGCGCTCGCCGCCGAGCTGACCATCACCGCCCTCCGGACGGGCCAACGGCGCCCAGGGCGCGACGACTTCGCTGCCGCCGTCGAGACGTTCCAGACCGAGGCGCCCGCCGCCTTGACCATCCCCACCGAGCCCAGCCCGGGCATGATCGCCGCCGCCGCCGCGGCCACCGGGTGCAGCCCGGAGCGCGTGCGCGCCGGCTACGCCGCGATGGTGGCCGCCTGCCGCCGGGAGGCCGCGTGATGTCCGTGGTCCGCTTCCCCTCCCGGCACCGGGGCGCCGAGCGCCCCGCCTCCTCCGAGGCGCTGGTGATCGACCGCCGGCCGGTGAACGACGCCGCCGACTGGCAGCAGGACATCCGGGCGGAATGCCGGCGGCTCCGCGCCCTGTCGCCCTCGGTCTTCGCCTACTTGAAGACCACGGGCCTGCTGTTCCGCTGCACCTTCTTGGCCAGCGAGGGCCGCGGCCAGCCCCTGCTGTTCCGCTACATCGGCGCCCCGACGCTGGCGTTTCTCGGGCGCTCCTGGGCGCGCCAGCAGCTCGGCAAGCCTGACATGGAGGACCCCCACCACACCCTGGCCGAGGGTGTCGGAGCGCAGTACCACGAGGCCATCGACGGGGCCGAGGCGGTGTTCAACCAGGTCATCATCACCGGGCTGAGCGCCGCCCCGAAGGTCTACACGCACCTGCTGGTGGGGTGGCAGGACGGCACCGGGCGGCGGGCGCTGCTGTCCTGCCTGGACGCGGCTTAGGCCGCGCTCGACGCCGGCGGGGGCTGCACGAGGCCCAGGTCGAGCACGAGGGCGGGGCGGGAGAACCGGAGCAGGCGCAGCGGCAGGCGGCCGACGCCTTGCTGGCGGTAAAGGATCGTCGGCCGGGGCTCCAGGCGCCGCCGGCCGGCGCCCCGGCTGCACCATACCGGCACCGTCTCCGGATCGACCAGCCCGCACCACCAATGCACATCCCAGCGCGACCAGGCCAGCAGCCGGGCCAGGGCCGCCATGGGGTGGAACAGTCCGCGACCGCGCCAGTCCGGGCGCACCCACCCCGCGACGACGAAGGCCACCCAGCCGTGCGTGTCGTGGGCAGCCTCGGAGCCGCAGAAGCACCAGTCGCCGGCGGGGGCCGTGCCCGGATCGTGGAATGCCGACAGGTCGGCCAGCCGGTCGCCGAAGCTGGGGCCGGCGCAGTCCAGCAGCACCGCGCCTTGCGTCGCCACCACCGCCCCGTCGGCGTCGGTGGCGCCGATCCAGAAGCACGGCACCGAGGCCGGCCGGGGCAGCAGCTCGAACCACGAGTCGCGGTTGCGGGCGTTCACCGCCTCCAGACCCGACCACTGGTCGGAGACGAAGGCGGTGAGGCCCTGCGCCGCCAACGTGGCGCGAAGGGCGGCCCAGGCGGCGCCGAGGTCCGGGTGATGCCGGCCGAAGGCGACGGGCAGGCCGGCGAGGGGCTGGTGTTCGGACATCGGGGCGGCCCGTGGCAGTTGCTATGCGCCCATCACACCCAACGCAGAGGGGGCCGCCCAACGCACGAATCGTGCGCAGGAACGGCACGGCGACGTTGAAGCGTTCCCCGTCTGTGCTATCGTTCAGCCCGGCGGGATAGGCTGATCCCCGACACGTTGGCAACCGCAGCCAACTTCCCGCCGCCTCCTCTGCGGACCAGCGCCATGCGGAAGGTGCTATGAGAATCCCCAACCAACACCCCCTCATATACTTGGATCAAGCCGCCGAGGCATTGGTGAGTGCTGGTTTTTCGGTTGACGAAGTCGAAAATGGGATGCTTTGGCTTGCAGAAAATGGCGCGCTGATTGCGGATATGCTGCCAAACGAACACTGGCGCCATCCGCATGACTTTATTGAAGGCAAGCGCCCGCCAATTATCCGGATCTCAACATCGCAAATGTACGTTGTTGTATCAGATGGAAACGCCCTGCGATCTGGGTGGGTTTTCTTTCGCGCCCCCGCTAATTCCCTTCAGGCAATAGCTCAGTATCTTCGTGGCGGGGCCAACCTTCAGCCTGCTGCGGCCGGGCTCGCTGCAATTGCGGCTGCTCGGTCTTCCGCAGCGATCGCGGTGAAAAACACCGAAGGGGCATCCAATGACGCCAGCCCGCAACCGCGTCCGGGCATGCAGTCGGTACCGGAGAAGAAGGCGGAGGGTGCCTGCGGGGCATGGCTCGCAGAGCTTGCGACCGATGGCGACTTCAGGCCCGCAGGGAACGACGCCGCAGGGCCAAAGGAAGCGCTTTTCCTCCGTGCCGCGCAGATGTTTCCAGGCCTGAGCAGGGCGGCGTTTGATCGCCAATGGGGCATTCATGCCCCCTCGTCTTGGAAGAAGACTGGCCCGCGCTCGCCCGCGTTGCCTATGACAGATTGACGGAATTCAGTTCGGTTACCCTTCTCGAATTCAGATATTCGTGGAGGGTATCCACACGAATAGCATTCTATCACCCTCCTGTCAGGCGCAATCATGCCCTGACAGGAGTAAACGCATGTCTGATGTAATCCGGCGCTATCTGCGCACCGACGAGGCGGCCAGATACTGCGGCTATTCTGCGGCCACCCTGGAAACCTACCGCGTTCGTGGCGGCGGGCCGAAGTACATCAAGCGCGGCGGCTGCGGGACGCGCGGGGCGGTCTTGTACGACATCGCGGACCTCGACGCCTGGATGGGCACCGAGCGCCGCGCCTCCACCAGCGACCGGGGCGACGCCGCATGAGCAGCCCGTTCCTGCCCGAATCCGGGATCGTCGAGAACGCGGCCGAGGCGGTGGTCGCGTTGAACGTGATGCGCGATCTGCTGCTTGAGGCGGTTGCGCAGCTCCGGGCCGGCAATCTCCACCTTCTGGCGTGGTGCCTCGGAGACATCCTCGCGCAGATAGACGAGGCCCACGAGTTGCTGACACTGGAGCGGCCGGCCACCCCAGGGCAGATGCCGGACCCAGAACTGGCCTGAAGGGGGGGCGTTCATGACAACGCCCCTCGCCCGACGGGCGTCCACCAGGATGGTTGCCGCACTGGATACGGCGTCGGACTGCCGTGCGTTGGCCGTCACCCTTGGTCTGCGGCAGGCATTTCCTGTCACCAACTGGCAAGGAACCGTCATGTCGTCCGCCGCACCGTTCGCATTGACCATCCCCGAATTCTGCCAGCGCGCCGGGTTCTCCGTCCGGCACTTCCATCGCCTCACCGCGATCGGCGAGGCGCCCAAAACGGTGCGTATCGGCCGGCGACGGCTGATCCTGGAGGAGACCGCGCGGGCGTGGCTGCGCGCGAGGGAAGCGTGACCGACCTGTTCGCCGAATTCGTAGCGGCGGCTGGCAAGCTGAAGGCCCAGCACGTCGCGCGGCTGGAGGCCGCAGGGGTGCCGCGCTCGGCCATCTACGGCGGTCCCATGCTGTGCGGCGCCGCGCCGGTCAGCACCAGCACCGATGGCCTGTTCGAGCCCGCCGAGGAAGGGCGCGCCGCCGTCATTGTGCCCGTCGGCCAGCGCTTCACCCCGTGGTGCGGATGGGAATTCATGGACGACCTATGTGCCTTCTACCTCGACCAGCCAAGCCGCTGGTGGCTGCGGTGCGGGACGGAAGCGGTTCTTGGCCTGGAGGCGCTGGAAGACGCCTACGGCCGCAAGGCTGCTCCGCTGCTGGTTGGAACGCCCCTGGACTGGCTTAAGGCGGGCGGTGATGCCGTCTGCATCGTTAACTGGGGCGCGGTCGATCCGCGCGGCCTGTTCGTCGGCTTCCCTGTCGTGAACTGCACTACCCCCGCCCTGGAACGCCGACTCCTACAGCGCATCGAGGAGCTGGCACGCCCGCCGTTCGAGATTCGCGCCGATAGGGGCCAGCATGCCGCCACATAGCAGCCACAACCCGGACCTCGGGTTTACCGATGACGGCGGCGCGACGGTGACGAAGCCCGAGCCCTTGCAGTTCGTGGAACCCATCGCGCTGGCCGGCATGCCGGTACCGGAGCGGCGGTGGATGGTCCGCGACTGGATGCCATGGCGCCAGACGACAGCGCTGTATGGCGACGGCGCCACCGGCAAGAGCTTGCTCGCCCAGCAGCTCATGACGGCCGCAGCCCTTGGTCAGCCGTGGGTTGGTCTTGAGGTAACCCCCTGTCGGGCGCTGGCAATCTTCTGCGAAGACGACAACGACGAACTCCACATCCGCCAAGATGCGCTCAACGCCCAATACGGCGTTGACTTCGGCGATCTCGAGAATGCACGTTGGATTAGCCGCGTTGGCAAAGACAACTACCTGATGGCAATCGGGGCAGATGGCATCGGGAAACTCACTACGTTCTGGTATCAGGTGGAGGCCGCCGCTCTTGACTTCGGTGCGCAGCTTCTGATCCTGGACACCGCGGCCGATATGTTCGGCGGCAACGAGAATATCCGGCCACAGGTCCGCCAATTCGTGCAGCAGGCGTGCACGGAACTCGCCCGGCGGATCGACGGTGCCGTTCTCCTCTGCGCCCATCCGAGCGCGGCCGGCATGGCAAGCGGCAGCGGCGGCGGCGCTTCCACGGCCTGGAACAACAGCGTCCGATCACGCCTGTACTTCGAGCGACCCAAGTTCGACGCGGACGACCCAGCGTGGTCGGACAAGCGCATCCTCACCCGCAAGAAGGCCAACTATGGCGCGCTGGGCGAGGAGATTCGTCTGGAATGGAGCGCAGGCGCGTTTCGTCGCTCGGACGGTGCCGGTCAGGGCGGGACTGTCGAGGCGATCGACGTCCGCGTTCGGGAGCGGGCTGCCGAGGAGGCTTTTCTTGCCGCGCTCCGCGCCAGCAACAGCGAAGGGCGAGGCGTCTCCGCCAGCCCAGCCGCTCCCAAAGCCTATGCGCCGAGAGCGCTCCGCGGCCGCCCCGAGACGAGGGGCTTCACGATGAAGGAGCTGATCGCAGCCATGGAACGGCTGTTCTGGTCGAAGCGGATCGAAAGCGGCGTGAAAATCGGCACCAGGTCAGGCCGACGCCCCCTCTTTTCTCTCGCAGAGACGCCGGTGCCGCCGGCCAACGACAACGGCACGGCAGGGGGGGCATGACGCCGCGCTCCGCACCCCTGCTCCGCACCTCCGAGGGTGCTCCTCACCTCCCGATCTGCTGCCGCACCCCCCTCCTAACCCATTGATATCCCTCATGCTCCGCACGTCGCTCCTCACCTCCAAAAATGCTCCGCACACCCCTGCTAAGCTGTTGATTTTCCATGCTCCGCACCGCTCCGCACCGCTCCGCGCACACACCCCCACACCCCCATATAGGGGGATACCCCTCCCCTATGAGGGGGAGGTATCCCCCGGAAAGGAATCCATGACCGGTCCAGCCAACGACAACCGCGATTGGGGACCGTGGCGACCGGACCTCGACCCGGCCGAGCGGCTAGCCCGCTTCCGGAGCTTGCGGTCGCTGGTCAAGGTGCTGATCGGCCCCGCCGCCGCGGACCTGGTGGAGGTGCTGCGCCAGGCCGAAGCGAACGACGAGGCGGCCACGCGGGCATCGGCGATGTTCGGCAGCTTGCCGGCGCTGGCCCGCCGGCGCGTGCTCGCTACCTTCGCCGCCATCCACGCCCCGCCGCCACGCCAGCCCTGAAGGAGCCCCGCCGATGGCCAGCCGCCCCTTGCGCCTGTTCGCCGACCTTGCCCGCGCACAGATCGCGTGGCGCCGCACTGGCAGCGCCGTCCAAGCCGCCAGCACCGCCCTGCAGGAGGTGCAGCGACGTTGCCGCGATGCGCTCAACTCTTCGGCGCCCTTGCCCGCGCACCTGCTTCCCGAACTCAATGCGGCCGAGCAGGCGCTCAACGCGGCGGAGGTGGCGGACGCCCATGCCCATCGGGAGTTCCTGCTCGCGCTGGATGCGATGGCAGGGCTCGATGTCGAGCGGCTCCTGGAGGAGGCCGGCCCGCTCGGGTCCTGCTGAATCGCTGGACTGGACCGCGCCATGGCGGGCAACAGAATTTCGCCCCGTGGTTTGCCGGAAAAATCGTGAGCGGATGCCCCCAGGGAGGAGTCGTCGCCGATTTTCGCCCCCCACCCCCTCCCGCAGGCACGGCCCACGCGCACCCCCCACCCCCGTGCTGCGGGCGGCGCGCGAGCTGGCCAAGCCGGCGGCGGCGACAGGGCGTGGCAGGTGCCGCGTCGGTTGGCGTCAAACCGACGGGCAAGGCGGCGGAGCGGCCGGCCAGCATCCCCGCCCTCCGGCCAGCTTGGCCGCGGGCGGCCCCGGCCAGCACTTCGGCATGACGGGCGGCGTCGCGCCGCTGGACCGCCGCCCCGACCAGCAGGACGAGCCCGGCCGCCGGGCAGGTCGAACAGCACTTCCATCGCCAGCACGCCGTCGCGGTGCGCAGCGCGCCCGCCACCGCGCCAGGATCGGCGGCACAGAAGCGCCCATCCGTCGATCCCGCGCGCCCAGGACGGGGCCGTCCGCCCGGCCCGCCGTCCAGTGCCCCGGCTTCACGGTTCCACCAACCCAAACCGTCGGCGACAGGAAGAGGGCTGCGCGCCGGCCCGCCCCCAGCAGCAGGAACAGCAGCCCCCTCCCCCGCGGGAACTGCGAGAACCTGACGAAGGCTGCTTGGTCCTCGGTGGACCGGCGACCCCCAGGGGGGCAGCAATCACCCGAACGGGCGCCGCCGGATTGCTGTGTGATTGCTGGAGGCTGGGCAGGGCCGATCAGGGGGCCGTTAAGTCATTGAAAAGATGGTGATCCGGGTGGGACTCGAACCCACGGCCACATGATTAAAAGTCACGTGCTCTACCGACTGAGCTACCGGATCAGGCCGCATGGCGTCGCGACTGGCGCAAGCGGGTCGAAAGGCCCGCTCGTCCGTCGATGGCGGGCCGTCCGTGCGGGACGGGCGCAACATAGGGGGTGGAGCCCCGCCGGTCAACCGCGGGGTGAAGCCTGGGGCGCAATAATTGCCCCCCGCCCCCGGGCGCTCACTGCTTGAGCGTCTGCACCTGCTTGCTGAGGTCGCCGTTGCCGGCCTCCAGGGCAAAGCGCTCGGCCAGATGCTCGGCCACGCGCGGGCTGACGAAATGGCGGATGTCGCCGCCGAGGCGCCCGATCTCCTTCACGAAGCGCGAAGAGATGAACTGGTGCTTCTCCGAGGCCATGAGGAACATGGTCTCGACCTTCGGGTTGAGGCGCACGTTCATGCCGGCCATCTGGAACTCGTATTCGAAGTCCGAGACGGCGCGCAGCCCCCGAATGATCACGGTGGCCTTCAGCTCCATGGCGAAATGCATCAGCAGCGTGTCGAAGGCCCGCACCTCGATGCTGGCGCCGTTGTTCAGGGCGCTCACGTCCTCGCGGACCATGGCGACCCGTTCGTCGGTGGAGAAGAGGGGACCCTTGCCGGCGTTGCGCGCAACGCCGACGATGAGGTGGTCGACCAGCCGGGAGGCCCGCTGGATGATGTCCAGGTGCCCGTTGGTGATCGGATCGAACGTGCCGGGATAGACACCAATGCGGCGCTTGGACATGGGATACCTTCCGCTCTTCCTTATCTCATTCACTCAGACCTGTGGAACCGGAGGCCGCGTCGTCCCGGTTCACACCGCCATCCGCGGCATCGCCGCCGCTCCCGGCGCCGGTTGCGGCCGCCCCGCCACCGTTGCCATTCCCACCGTTGCCGTTGCCGTTGCCATTGCCATTGCCGTTCTCATCCTCCTCCGCGATGGCGGCGACGGAGACCACGCGCTCGTCCGCACCGACGCGGAACAGGGTGACGCCCAGGGTCTTGCGGCCGGCCACGCGCACGTCATGGATGGGCATGCGGATGACCTGACCGCCGTTGGTGACCATCATCACCTGATGGGTCTCCTCCACCGGGAAGGCGGCGACGATGGCGCCGTTGCGCTCGCCCATCTCCATGTTCCAGATCCCCTGGCCGCCACGGCCGGTCACCCGGTACTCGTAGGACGAGGTGCGCTTCCCATAGCCGCGCTCGGTCACGGTCAGCACATACTGCTCGCGCTGCTTCAGCTCGTCGTAGCGCTCCTGGCTCAGCGTCACGGCCTCGGCGGGGACCTCGTCGGCCTCCGGTGCCGCCTCGCCCTCCATGTCGAGGCCCTCCTCGCGCTTCTTCTTGAAGTAGGCGGCACGCTCCTCGGGCGTCGCCTCGACGTGGCGCAGCGTGGTCATGGAGATGACCTCGTCGCCCTCGGCCAGGCGGATGCCGCGCACCCCGGTCGAGGTGCGGCCGGCAAACACGCGCACGTCGTCCACCGCGAAGCGGATGCACTTGCCGCCGGAGGTGGCCAGCAGGACGTCGTCCTCCTCCGTGCAGGTGCGCACCGCGATCAGCCGCTCGCCCTCCTCCTCCAGCTTCATCGCGATGAGGCCGTTGGAGCGGATGTTCTGGAAGTCCGACAGGCGGTTGCGCCGCACGTTGCCCCGCGAGGTGGCGAAGACGACGTGCCGCTCGGCCCAGGCCGCCTCGTCCTCGGGCAGGGGCAGGACGGTGGTGATCGTCTCTCCGTCGATCAGCGGCAGCAGGTTGACGAAGGCCTTGCCGCGCGCCTGCGGGTTGCCCAGCGGCAGGCGGTAGACCTTCAGCTTGTAAACCATGCCGCGCGACGAGAAGAGCAGGAGCGGCGTGTGGGTGTTGGCGACGAACAGGTCGCTGACCGCGTCCTCCGCCTTCATCGACATGCCCGACCGCCCCTTGCCGCCGCGCTTCTGCGCCCGGTAGGTGGAGAGCGGAACGCGCTTCACGTAGCCGGACTGGCTGACGGTGACGACCATGTCCTCGCGCTGGATCAGGTCCTCGATGTCGGCCTCGAACTCCAGCTCCTGGATCTCGGTGCGGCGCGGCGTGCCGAACCGCTCCTTCATCTCGACCAGCTCGTCGCGCAGGATGCCCAGGAGCTTGGCGCGGTTGGCCAGCGTCTCCAGATAGTCGGCGATCTGGTCGGTGACCTCCTTCAGCTCCGCCCCGATCTTGTCGCGCTCCAGACCGGTCAGGCGGTGCAGGCGCAGATCCAGGATGGCGCGGGCCTGGGCTTCGGACAGGCGGTAGGTGCCCTCGGGGCTGACGCCGCGCCCCGGCTCGTCGATCAGCTCGATGAGGGGACCGATGTCCCGCGCCGGCCATTCCTGCTCCAGCATCCGCTCGCGCGCCCAGACCGGGTCGGGGGCGCTGCGGATCAGGGCGATCATGGCGTCCAGGTTGGCCACCGCCACCGCCAGGCCGACCAAGGTGTGGGCGCGCTCGCGCGCCTTGCCCAGCAGGAATTCGGTGCGCCGCGTGATGACCTGCTCGCGGAAGCGGACGAACGCCTCGATGATCTGCTTGAGGTTCAGCAGTTCCGGCCGCCCGCCGTTCAGCGCCAGCATGTTGACGCCGAACGAGGTTTGCAGCTGGGTGTGGCGGAACAGCTGGGCCAGGACCACCTCGGCCACCGCGTCGCGCTTCAGCTCGACCACCACGCGGACGCCGTCGCGGTCGGATTCGTCGCGCAGGTCGGCGATGCCCTCGATGGTCTTGTCGTTGACGACCTCGCCGATGCGCTCCATCAGCTTGGCCTTGTTGACCTGGTAGGGGATCTCCGTCGCCACGATGGCGAAGCGGTCCTTGCGGATCTCCTCGATTTCGGTCCTGGCGCGCAGGATGATCGAACCGCGTCCGGTCTGCAACGCCGAGCGGCTGCCCGAACGGCCCAGGATCAGGCCGCCGGTGGGGAAGTCCGGCCCCGGCACCAGCTCCATCAGCTCGTCGAGCGAGATGGCGTTGTTGTCGATGTAGGCGCAGCAGGCGTCGATCACCTCGCCCAGGTTGTGGGTCGGGATGTTGGTCGCCATGCCCACGGCGATGCCGCCGGCGCCGTTCACCAGAAGGTTCGGGAAGCGCGCCGGGACGACCGTGGGTTCGCGCCCCGAATCGTCGTAATTGGCCTGGAAGTCGACCGTGTCCTTGTCGATGTCGTCGAGCAGCGCCTCCGCCGCCTTGGCCAGCCGCGCCTCGGTGTAGCGCATGGCCGCCGCCGGGTCGCCGTCCATCGAGCCGAAGTTGCCCTGCCCGTCGATCAGCGGCAGGCGCATGGAGAAGTCCTGCGCCATGCGGACCATGGCGTCGTAGATCG
>JAEZHQ010000064.1 GCA_023416455.1 Pseudomonadota bacterium
CTCGCCTTGCCCAGCCGCCGGTCCAACAGCCCCGGCAGCCCCGCCTCCTCAAAGCGCGCTCGCCGGCGCCGGAAGGTCCGCTCCGACACCCCCAGCCATTACGCCGCCTTCGCCGCGCTCAGGCGCCCCTTCGAACAACGATCGTGGATCTCCTCGAACCGCTGCATGCGGATCTCCTGCAGCACCCCCGTCCGGCCCATCCGCGCGCGACCACTTTGGAGCGGGTCTAAAACCGGACGGATCACAGGCTACGAATCCCGGACACATCACATGTCAGCGACAGCCCGTCATGCCCTTCCTTCTCGGCCCTCTCCCTTTCCGGCGGCACCGGGCTGTCACAGATGATGGGGAGCCGCCGGACGGCTGTTTTCGATCTTGGGCACCCTTTCACACCAAGCCTCCATTGGCGGAAAGCATGCTACGGACGTTCTACGTCATCGTTGCGCGCGCCCTCAAGATGGTTATCCACACCAAAATCAAGGTGCCGCCTTACGGCGGGATACAACGTGGTAAGAAGCCGTTAGAATTGGTGCGCGCTCAGCGCGTCCTCCAATCCTTGGGATTGACCCCTTCGTTCCTATATCGTTCTCATCATGACCGCCGCACGCCACATCATTGCCCTACTCAAGAGCCACATCGCCGGGGATGAACAGCAGTTCCTCTCGGTGGCGATGCAGGTTGCTGCGCTTGAGGCGCGCCAGGGACACGGCAAGCTGGCCCAGGAACTGCGCGACCTGATCGACGCAGCCAAGGTCCGGCCGAGCGCGGTTGAGCGGCGGCCCGGCGGCCCCGTACCGCTGGTTCAGCCGAAGGGCGAGCTGGCGAACCTGTTGTCTGTCCGATATTCGGACGTGCGGCTCAACAGCATGGTGCTGACCGATGGCGTCGAGCGGCGCCTGCGGCGTACGCTTCTGGAACAGACGCAGCAGGATCGGCTTCGCGCACATGGCCTCGTGCCGCGCCGCAAGCTGCTGCTCGTCGGACCGCCCGGGGCGGGCAAGACGATGACGGCGGCGGCGCTGGCCGGTGAACTGCGGCTGCCGCTGTTCACCGTCGTGCTCGACGGTCTCATTTCCAAGTTCATGGGGGACACGGCGGGCAAGCTGCGGCTCGTGTTCGAGGCGATGGCGGCGACACGGGGCGTGTACTTCTTCGACGAGTTCGACGCGCTTGGCGCCCGCCGCACGGCCGAGAACGATGTCGGTGAAATCCGGCGCGTTCTCAACTCCTTCCTGCAATTCCTGGAGCAGGACGACAGTCAAAGCCTGATCGTCGCGGCGACGAACCATGCGGATTTGCTTGATCGGGCGTTGTTCCGCCGGTTCGACGACGTTCTGGAGTACACGCTGCCCGACGCTGCCCTGATCGAACGGTTGCTCAAGGCGCGTCTCGCCGCGTTCACGGTGGACCAGATCGACTGGAAAGTCGTCGCGGAGGCTGCTGTCGGCCTGAGCCATGCCGAATCGACCCGCGCCGCGGATGAAGCCGCCAAAGCCGCCGTGCTCGACGGTGGCATCACGATCACCACCGAAGCGTTGCTCGCCGCCATCGCGGAGCGGCGCGCCACTACGGAATAGCCGCAGACCGTGCCGATGCCCGATACTCCGCGCGACCGGCCGCACCTCCACGTCGAAGGCGGCGGCACCTCCGAGCCCTACAGCCGCCCACCGCAGAAGATCACGCCCCGTCCATTGCCGTTGCGCGACCGTGAGGGCCACGCGCAGGCACTCGAACGGGCCATCGGCGAAGCGCTCGCGGGCGGACGCCGCGAGATGGCGGCGCGGGAGCCTGGCATCGCCGAAGGCAAGCCGGGCTTCTATCTGGAGGTCGAGATCCCCGCTGCTGAACGGGCTGTCATCGACCAGCTCGGCGACCGCCGCAAGGCGGTGGAGGTCGTCGCCGTCCGCGATCCCGGCGATCCGGTCGGGCCGGTTGCCGCCACGGTGTTCGTCCCGGCCGATGCCGAGTCGTTCTACCTGGACAAGGTGGAAGCCTATCGGACCGAACAGACGGCCAAGGGCCACCCGAAGAACCAAGCCCTGGTCACCCGCCTGGAAACGGTGCGCGTTGCCTCCGTGCGCTCACTGTTCACTGATGCGGACGCGCTGTATCCGCCGCCCGGTCAGGCAATCTGGTGGGAGGTATGGCTGCGTCGCGACACACGCCTCCTGTTCGAGCGCGTCGCCGGGCGGTTGAACGTGCCTGTGAAACCGCACGCCGTCCGCTTTCCCGAGCGTGACGTGGCGCTCGCCCTGGCCGATGAGGCCACGATGACCCGGCTGGTGCGCAACTGCGACGCCGTGGCTGAATTGCGGGCGGCCAAGGACACACCGGCCATGTTCCTCGCCATGGATGGGGCTGCCCAGCGGGAGTGGACGGATGAGCTTCTCGGTCGCCTGACACCGCCGGATGGCGCTGCCAGCGCTGTTTGCCTGCTCGACAGCGGCGCTACGGCGGGACACCCGCTGTTGCGTCCGGCTCTCGCCGATGCGGACCTGCACACGGTCAATCCGGATTGGGGCGTGGCCGACACCGCTGGCCGATGGTTGGGACACGGCACGGCCATGGCGGGGGCCGCGCTCTACGGTGACCTGCACGCGATCCTGGAGACGGCCGATCCGGTCACTCTGTCCCATCGGCTGGAAAGCGTGAAGATCCTGCCGCCCGACGGCGTTCCGGACAACGAGCCGGAGCTGTACGGCGCGCTCACCGGTGAAGCCATCGCCCGCGTCGAGGTGCAGGCGCCGTTCCGCAACCGAGTCGTCTGCATGGCGGTGACCAGCCCGAGCCCGTCACGCGGGAGGCCGTCGTCGTGGTCGTCCGCCATCGATCAGCTTTGCTTCGACGAGACCGGGCGCCGCCTTGTGGTCGTGTCCGCCGGCAACATCCGGGATGACCTCGATCCGGCCGCCTACCTCGACCGGAACGATCTGGAGTTGGTCGAAGACCCCGCCCAGGCGTGGAACGCGCTGACGGTCGGCGCCTGCACGGACAAGATCACCATCACCGATCCGGCCTACGATGGCTGGGTGCCTGTGGCTCCCGCGGGAGACCTTTCACCGCGCAGCCGGACGTCGGTGTTGTGGGATCGCCAATGGCCGATCAAGCCCGAGGTGACGTTCGAAGGCGGCAATCTCGCTGGGGATGGCCGCTTTCCGCCGGAAGCCATCGACGACCTGCAACTGCTGACGACCCATTGCCGGCCGGCGCGACGCCTGTTCGACACGCTGGGCGACACCAGCGGTGCCACGGCCCTGGCGGCCAACATGGCCGCCCGGATCATGGCGGCCCGGCCCCGGCTGTGGCCAGAGACGGTGCGCGGGCTGATCGTCCAAGCCGCGGAATGGACTCCGGCGATGCGGGCGCGGTTCGACGCCTGTGGCGGAAAGCGCGAGATGCAGGCGTTGTTGCGCCGCTATGGCTATGGCGTGCCGGACCTCGGGCGGGCTCTGCTGAGCGCCAGCAACGACCTTACCCTCATGGTCGAGGACGAGGTGCAGCCGTTTCAGCGCGACGGCAGCACGGCGACGATGAAGAACATGAACCTGCACCGGCTGCCGTGGCCGCGCGACGAGTTGGAGGCGCTTGGCGAGCTGCCCGTGGAGTTGCGCCTTACGCTGTCGTACTTCGTCGAGCCCAATCCCGGCGAGCGCGGCTGGACGCGGCGGCACCGCTACGCGTCGCATGCCCTGCGTTTCGCCGTCAAACGCGCGACCGAGCCGCTGGATGACTTCCGACGCCGCATCAACAAGGCGGCCCGCGAGGAGGAGGAAGGGGGCACGGCCACAGCAACCGGTGGCGACGACTGGTTGCTCGGCACCCTGCGCGACCGCGGCTCGATCCATTCGGACTGGTGGCGGGGGACCGCGGCCGAGCTGGCGTCGCGCGACGCCATCGGCGTCTTTCCGGTCGGTGGCTGGTGGAAGGAGAAGCCCTTCCTGGGCCGCTGGAACACTCCGGCCCGCTACGCCCTGGTTGTGTCGATTCGCGCCCCCGGTGCACCGGTGGACATCTACACGCCGGTCGCCGCGCGCTTGGCGGTCCCAACTGTGATCGGAATCCGCCGATAGTTCGCTGATCGCGTGCTTACTGGGTGCTTACTGGCGCCCCCAAAGACCGCATCGGCCAGAAAGCGAAAAGCCCGCCAAGTCGTCGACCTGACGGGCTTTCTTTGATGGTAGCAGCGGAGGGATTTGAACCCCCGACCAAGGGATTATGATTCCCCTGCTCTACCACTGAGCTACGCTGCCATCTGTGTCCCGGTCACTTCCGGCCGGGGCGCTCTAAATAGGACAAGGCGCCGGGGCTGTCAACGCCGAAATTGCACCGCTCCGCTTGCGCCGCTACGCCGCGGTTGCAGCGATCCAGCCGCCGCCCAGGACGCGGTCGCCGCGGTAGACGACGCAGGCTTGGCCGGGGGCCACGCCGTGCTGGGGCTCGTGCAGGTCCGCTTGCGCCGTGCCCTCCGGGCCGAGGCGCCAGGTCGCCGCGGCGGGCGGCTGGGCGGAGCGCAGCTTGATCTCCACCTCCAGCCCCTCGCCGGGCGCCAGGTCGGGGCCGAGCCAGTTGACCTCGCGCACGCTCACCGTCCGGCGCGCCAGGTCGCGGCGCGGGCCGACGACGACCCGGCGCTGCGCCGGCTCCAGCCGGAGGACGTACAGCGGCTCCTCCTCGCCGCGCAGGCCGCCGATTCCCAGGCCCTTGCGCTGGCCCACCGTGTAGTGGACCACCCCGCGGTGGCGGCCGAGGACGCGGCCGTCGGTGTGGACGATGTCGCCCGGCTCGACGGCGCCGGGGCGCAGCTTCGCCACCACCGCGGCGTAGGAGCCGTCGGGGACGAAGCAGATGTCCTGGCTGTCCGGCTTGGCCGCCACCTCCAGCCCGTGCCGCTCGGCCAGTGCGCGGGTCTCCGGCTTGGTCAGGCCGCCCAGGGGGAAGCGCAGGAACTCCAGCTGCGCCCGCGTGGTGGCGAACAGGAAGTAGCTCTGGTCACGCCCGGGATCGACGGCGCGGTGCAGCTCCGCCCCCTCCCTCCCCTGGACCCGGCGCACATAGTGGCCGGTGGCCAGCGCGTCGGCCCCGAGGTCGCGGGCGGTGTTCAGAAGGTCGCGGAACTTGACCCGCTGGTTGCAGCGCACGCAGGGGATGGGCGTCTCGCCGCGCAGGTAGCTGTCGGCGAAGTCGTCGATGACGTCCTGCGTGAAGCGCCCCTCGTAATCCAGCACGTAATGCGGGATTCCGATGCGGTCGGCGACCTGGCGGGCGTCGTAGATGTCCTGCCCGGCGCAGCAGGCGCCCGGCTTCTGCACCGCCATGCCGTGGTCGTAGAGCTGGAGGGTGATGCCGACGACATCGTAGCCCTCCTCCCGCAGCACGGCCGCGGTGACGGAGGAATCGACCCCGCCCGACATGGCGACGACCACGCGGGTGTCCTGGGGACGCTTGGAAAATCCGAGGGAATTCATGGCGCCCTATATGGGCTGCGCCGGCCGGCCGGCAAGCCGGCGGGCGCGGCCGGGACGGGGTCGGGGTCAGCCCTTCATGGCGTTGTTGGTGCCGCCGGGCAGGCGCACGGTCAGGCCGTCCAGCTCCTCGCTGATGATGATCTGGCAGCCCAGGCGCGAGGTCTTGGTCAGGCCGAAGGCGAGGTCGAGCATGTCCTCCTCGTCCTCCGACGCCTCGGCCAGCACGTCGAACCATTCCGGCTCCACGACGACGTGGCAGGTCGAGCAGGCGAGCGAGCCTTCGCACGCCCCCTCCAGAT
>JAEZHQ010000551.1 GCA_023416455.1 Pseudomonadota bacterium
GCCGAGGCCCACGCCAACCTGGCCCTGACGCTGAAGGAGGCGGGCCGGCCGGCCGACAGCCTGCCGGGCTTCGAGCGGGCCCTGGCGCTGGGGCTGCCCGATTCCGGCGGGGTGCTGGCCCAGCTCGTCCAGCAGCGGCGGCATCTCTGCCGCTGGGACGGCCTGGCCGAGCGGTCGGCCCGGCTGGTCGCGGCGGTCCGCTCCGGCGCGACGCGGCAGGTCCACCCCTGGATCTTCCTGGGCGATGGGGCCGGGCCGGAGCTGGAGCTGGCCTGCGCCCGGCGCTACGCCGCCTGGCGGACCCGTCATGTGGCGCCGCTCGCCCCGCGCCCGGCCTCCCCGGCCGCGGCCGGAGGGGGGCGGCTGCGCGTCGGCTACCTGTCGGCCGATTACCACGAGCACGCCACCGCCCTGCTCATCGCCGACCTGATCGAGTCGCACGACCGTGACCGCTTCGAGGTCGTCGGCTATTCCTACGGACCGGACGACGGCGGGCCGATGCGCCGGCGGCTGATGCGCGGCTTCGACCGCTTCGTCGACCTGTCGGGCCTCGCCCACGGCGACGCCGCCCGGCGCATCCGCGCCGACGGTATCGACCTGCTGGTCGACCTGAAGGGGCACACCCAGAACGCCCGGATCGAGATCCCGGCCCATCGCCCGGCCCCGGTGCAGGCTCAATGGCTGGGCTATCCCGGCACGCTCGGGGCCGACTTCATCGATTACGTGATCGCCGATCCGGTGGTGGCGCCGCCCGGCCACCAGCCGCACTTTGCCGAGCGCATCGTCCATCTGCCCGGCTGCTACCAGCCCAACGACCGCGCCCGGCCGGCCGGCCCCGCCCCCGGGCGCGCCGACTGCGGGCTGCCGGAAACGGGGGTGGTGTTCTGCGGTTTCACCGCCGCCTACAAGATCACGCCCGCGCGCTTCGGGCTGTGGTGCCGCCTGCTGGCCGCCGTGCCGGGCAGCGTGCTGTGGCTGCTCGACGGCGAGGCGGAGGTGGCCGGCAACCTGCGCCGCGAGGCCGCCGCCCGCGGCGTCGCCCCCGACCGGCTGGTGTTCGCGCCGCGGCTGCCGCCGGCCGGGCATCTGGCCCGTCACCGGCTGGCCGACCTGTTTCTCGACACCGCTCCGGTCGGCGCCCACACCACCGCCAGCGACGCCCTGTGGAGCGGGCTGCCGGTGCTGACCGTCGTGGGCGAGAGCTTCGCGTCGCGGGTGGCGGCGAGCCTGCTGCACGCCGTCGGCCTGCCGGAGCTGGCGGTGGAGTCCCCGGCGGCCTACGAGGAGACGGCGCTGCGGCTGGCGCGGCAGCCGGATGCGCTCGCCGCGCTCAAGGCCCGGCTCGCCGCCGGACGGGAGCGGATGCCGCTGTTCGACACCCCGCGTCTGGCCCGCGCCCTGGAGCGCGCCTACGCGGCCATGTGGGCCATCCACGCCGCCGGCGAGCCGCCCCGGCCCATCGCGGTCGCGGAGTGATACGGACGGTGCTGTGAAGGCGTCGTCCGCATCACTCTCTCGATCAATGCTATCGCATTGATCTGTATGGTTTTACAGACGGCGCTCCGTGTTCATGCGCCGCCGGTATGAAGCGGCGGCCCGGGGTCAGGGGAAGGGGCAGCGGTCGGCCGTCACCTCGACGAAGGAGCGCGGGCCGGCGGTGAAGGTGAAGCGGTATTCGGTGCCGTCCACGACCATGGCGTGGTGAAGCGGCAAAACGCCGCTGGCCACCGATTCCCGGCCGCCGATGGCGGCGACCTTGATGGTCACCGGCTGGGCCGGGTCGAACCAGCTTTCCGCCGCCCCCTGGGCGTTGCGGGCCGAGGTGCCCTCGCCGCTCACCGTCACCGTGCCGTTGCCGAAGCTGGCGGCCCGGCTGCCCGACTTCAGGAGCGGGGTGATCAGGACGAAGCGCTTGCTTTCCGGCTGGTGGCAGTTGCGCACCGGCTGGGCCTGGGCGATGACGAAGCCGAGGCGCTGGGGGTCCATGCCCGCCTTCATGCGCTCCTCAACCAGGCGGGTCAGCCTGGCCAGCTCGCCGGTCGGCACCTCGCGACGGAGGCGCGCCTCCAGTTCCGCCGAGCGGGCCTCGGCGGTGCGGGCGGCGTGCTGCATCTGGCTGGCCAGCAGCTCCAGTTCCGCCTTGTGGCGCGACAGGGCGGCGTTCTCCTCGCGCAGGGTCACGTCGCGGCCCTTCAACTGCTCGATGCCCATCTGGTAGGCGAAGAGGCCCACCCCCAGCACCAGGATGGCCAGCATCCCGAACTTGCCGAAGCCAGCCCAGAAACGGCGGCGGTACCGTCGGTCGTAGTCGTAGCGTCCCAGGGACATGGCGCGTCGCGATCCGCTCGGAAGGTGAGGGGGCTATGGCTACCCACATCGCGCGACCGATGCAACCCCCCTGGGTCCGCTCCGGCGGTGGCTTCCGGGGGGCGTTGCGCGCCGGTGCCCGATCCTGCTACCCATGCCGCCGCGCCGGGGAAGGAGAGGGGGAGAGCCGCCATGCCATGCCGCGCCCTGCTGCTCGACCGCGACGGGGTGGTGAACGTCGACCGCGGCTATGTCGGCTGCCGCGACCGCTTCGTCTTCATGGAGGGCATCTTCGCCCTGACCCGCCACGCCATGGACCGCGGCTTCCGCATCGTGATCGTCACCAACCAGTCGGGCATCGCGCGGGGCCGTTACGACGAGCCCGCCTTCCTGGCGCTGTCCGACTGGATGCGCGGGGAGTTCCGGGCGCGCGGCGTGGAACTGGCCGGGGTGTTCCACTGCCCCTACCACCGCGACGGCCTGGTCGGGCGCTACGCGCGCGACAGCGCCTGGCGCAAGCCGGGGCCGGGCATGATCCTGGAGGCGGCGCGGCGGCTCGATCTCGACCTCGCCCGCTCGGTGTTCCTGGGTGATCAGGCGACGGACATGGAGGCGGCGCGGACGGCCGGCGTCGGGCGGCGGGTCCTGCTGGCGGCG
>JAEZHQ010000586.1 GCA_023416455.1 Pseudomonadota bacterium
GGGTGGCGGTGCGCTGCGCGCTCGGCCATCCTCCGGCCCCGCCCACCGGCCCGTGAGCGCCGGCACGGTCCATGTCGTCGGTGCCGGACTGGCCGGCCTTGCCGCCGCCTCGCGGCTGGCCGCCGCCGGCCGCCGGGTCGTTCTCTACGAAGCGGCACCGCAGGCGGGGGGGCGCAGCCGCTCCTTCGTCGACTCCGCGCTGGACCGCCGGATCGACAACGGCAGCCATTTGGTGCTGAGCGGCAACCGCGCGCTGCTCGGCTACCTCGACCGGGTCGGCGCCGGCGGCCGGCTCCGCGCGCTCAGCCCGGCCTGCTTCCCCTTCTTCGATCTCCGCACCGGGGCCAGCTGGCGCCTGCGCCCGGGCGGCCTCTGGCTGTTCGATCCCAGGCGGCGGGTGCCGGGTAGCCGCCCCGCCGACTATCTGCCCGCGCTGAAGACCCTGCTCGCCCGCCCCGCGGCCACGGTGGCGGACCTGTTGCCGCCCGGCGGCCCCCTCCACGACCGGCTGTGGCGCCCGCTGGCGGTGTCGGTCATGAACGGCGCCCCGGACCGCGTCTCCGCCCGCCTCTTCGGAGCGGTGCTGCGGGAGACGCTGCTGCGCGGCGAGGCGGCCTGCCGCCCGCTGATCGCCCCGGACGGCCTGTCCGCCGCCCTGGTCGAACCGGCGTTGTCCTGGCTCGACCGCCATGGCGCCGTTCTGCGCTTCGGGGCGCGGGTCGACGGGCTGGAGATGCGGGACGAACGGATCGCCGCGCTGTCGGTCGCCGGCACCCGCGTCGTCCTGGAGAGCGGCGATTCGGCGGTTCTGGCGGTGCCGGCCTGGAGCGCCGGACGGCTGCTGCCGGACCTCGCCGTGCCGCCGCCCGGCCGCGCCATCGTCAACGCCCATTTCCGGCTCGACCGCCCGGTGCCGCTGCCCGGCGGCCTGCCCTTCCTCGGGCTGGTCGGCGGCGCGGCGGATTGGCTGTTCGCGCGCGGCGACGTGCTGTCGGTGACCGTCAGCGACGCCGACGCCCTGGCCGAACGCCCGGCCGAGACCGTCGCCGCCCTCCTGTGGCAGGACGCCGCCCGTGCCCTCGGCCTCCCGGAGTCGCCCTCGCCGCCCGTCCGGGTCGTCAAGGAACGGCGCGCCACCCCCGACCAGGCGCCGGAGCACGCGGCCGGGCGCCCCGGTCCGCGCACCGCCGTCGCCAATCTCATGCTCGCCGGCGACTGGACCGAAACGGGGCTGCCGGCCACGCTGGAGGCCGCCGTGCGGTCGGGGGAACGGGCCGCTGAGGCGATCTTGCGCCGGGGGCATACCACTTTCGCGCCGGCCAATCATTTTCCAGCCTTCACTTTGCCGCGCCGCGGCCCTATTTGAGCGGACGGAGGCGCTGCGCCGTCAAGGCTCGGGCCGATAAGGGACAATTCAAGAAGAGAGGGTAACCCATGGCGTTCGAACTCCCGCCGCTCCCCTACGCGTACGACGCGCTGGAGCCGTTCATGTCGTCGCAGACGCTCCATCTGCACCATGACAAGCACCACCAGACCTACGTCACCAACCTGAACAACCTGACCAAGGACAGCCCCCTGGCCGACGCCGACCTGGAGGACGTGGTCCGTCAGAGCTACGGTGATCCGGCCAAGCAGGCGATCTTCAACAACGCCGGCCAGGTGTGGAACCACACCTTCTACTGGCAGGGCATGAAGAAGAACGGCGGCGGCGCCATCCCGGGCGAGCTGGAGAAGCGCCTGATCGCCGACTTCGGCAGCGTGGACAAGTTCCGGGAGGAGTTCGCCAACGCCGCCGTCACCCAGTTCGGCTCGGGCTGGGCGTGGCTGTACGTGGACGGCGGCAAGCTGAAGGTCACCAAGACCCCCAACGCCGAGACCCCGCTGGCCCAGGGCCACTACCCGCTGCTGACCGCCGACGTGTGGGAGCACGCCTACTACGTCGACTACCAGAACCGCCGCGCGGACTTCGTGAAGGCGTTCCTGGACAGCCTGGTCAACTGGGAGTTCGTCGCCGAGCGCCTGTCCAAGGCTCCGGCCTGATCGCAGACCAGGAAAAGGGCTCCGCAAGGAGCCCTTTTTGTCCGTCGGTCACAATCCGTCGGTCACCGTCCGTCCGCCATTATCCGTCCGGGGTGCCGCCGGAGCCGCCGTGCGGCTAGACCGGCAGGAGCGCGGCCCCGATCCGGCGGGCCTCGGCGAGCAGGACGTTGTACGTGCGGCAGGCCGCACCGCTGTCCATCACCTCCACCACCAGCCCGGCCTCGCGCAGGGCCTGGCGCAGAGCCTTCGGAAGAAGCTGCATGCGCGGGCCGGAACCGAGCAGCAGAAGTTCGACCCTGGGCTCGGCCGCGATCACGGGGGCGAAATGCCCCACCGTCAGGGCGGCGAAGTCGGTGGCGTCCCAGGCCAGGGTGCGGTCGGGCAGCACGATGACCGCCCCCTTGCGCCACTGCCCCGAGACGCAGAACTGCCCCTCGCCGTAGCCGTCGATGACCTGCCGGTCCGACGGGATGATCGGCGTGATGTCCGCCATGGCTCAAGCCTGCCCGGTTCCTGGTTGTCCCTTCCGGCGCTCAGGGGCTCGCCGCCGGCGCCGCCTCGACCGGGGTGCCCCGGCGCAGCCGGTTCTCGCCCAGGAACAGCAAGATGGGAGCGGCGATGAAGATCGACGAGGAGGTCGCCAGGAAGATTCCGAAGATCAGCACCAGACCAAAGTCCTCCAGCGCCTCGCCGCCGAACAGCGCCAGCGGGATGATCGACAGCAGGGTGCACATCGAGGTGCCCAGCGTGCGGTTCAATGTCTCGTTGATCGACCGATCGATCAGCTCGCGCAGCGGCATCTTCTTGTAGATGCGCAGGTTTTCACGCATGCGATCGTACACGACCACCTTGTCGTTGATCGAGTAGCCCATGATCGTCAGGATCGCGGCCACCGCCGTCAGATTGAACTGCATGCCGGTGATGGCGTAGAAGCCGATGATCTTGGTCACATCGAGCAGCAGGGTGACGACGGCGCCCAGACCGAACTGCCACTCGAAACGGAACCAGATGTAGACGAGCATCGCCACCATGGCGAGGCCGAGCGCCAGCATGCCGTTGAAGAACAGCTCGCTGCTGACCGAGGCGCCGACCGCCTCGACGCGGCGCACCACGGTGCCCGGCACCTCGCGGGCCAGCGTGGCGCGCACCGTGTCGGCCGCCGTCTGCTGGGCGGCGTCGTCGCCGGGCTGACGCTCCAGCCGGATCAGCACATCCTGGGGCGAGCCGAACTCCTGCAACGCCACCTGCCCCATGTTCAGGGCGTTCAGCGTGTGGCGGAGCTGGGTGAAGTTGGCCGGCTCCGGCGTCCGTGCCTCGATGACGATGCCGCCGCGGAAATCGATCCCGTAGTTGAGGCCGGGGTAGAAGAACAAGAACACCGAGGCCAGCGACAGGACGGCCGACACGATCAGGCCGATGTGGCGGCCCCGCATGAAGGGGATCTTGGTATCGTCGGGAACCAGGCGAAGCCGGAACATGGAAAGCCCTCTCAGACCGGCAGGGCCGCCGGCCGCGTCCGCCGCAGCCAGTCGACCATCATCAGCCGCACCAGCACGGTCGCGGTGAACAGCGAGATCAGGATGCCGAAGGTGATGGTGACGGAGAAGCCCTTGATGGCGCCGGTGCCGAAGATGAACAGCAGGACCATCTTGATGACTGTCGTCAGGTTGGAGTCGATGATGGTGGAATAAGCGCGGCTGAAGCCGGCCTCCAGCGCCCCGTAGACGCCCCGCCCCTTCCTGGTTTCCTCGCGGATGCGCTCGTTGATGAGGATGTTGGCATCCACCGACAGGCCGAGCGACAACAGGATGCCGGCGATGCCCGGCAGCGTCAGCGTGGCCTGGAGCAGCGACAGCGCCGCCAGGGTCAGCACGATGTTGATCAGCAGCGCCAGGCAGGCGAAGGCGCCGAACAGGCCGTAGGCGGCCAGCATGTAGGCGCAGACCATCACGAAGCCGGCCACCACCGAGATCAGCCCGGCGCGGATCGAATCGGCGCCGAGATCGGGACCGACGGTGCGCTCCTCGATCACCTTCAGCGGGGCCGGCAGCGCGCCGGCGCGCAGCAGAACGGCAAGATCGCTGGCGCTGGCGGCGGTGAAGTTGCCGCTGATCTGGCCTCGGCCTCCGGTGATCGGCTCGCGGATCACCGGCGCGCTGATGATCTTGTTGTCGAGCACGATGGCGAAGGGCCGGCCGACGTTGCTCCGGGTGACCTCGGCGAAGCGGCGGGCGCCGACGCTGTCGAACTCGAAGTTGACCACCCATTCGCCGGTCTGCGGGTTGGTGCCGGCGCTGGCGTGCTTCAGGTTGGCGCCATCCACCTCGACCTTCCGGCGGACCACGTAGGAGGTCTGGGTGCGCCCGCCCTCGGCGGAGGGAAGCACCTCCGACCCCGGCGGGGCGCGGCCGGTGGTCGGGTCGGCGTTCATGTCGACCAGCCGGAAGGTCATCTTCGCGGTGGTGCCGAGCAGGCGCTTGACGCGGTCGGGATCCTCGACGCCGGGGAGCTGCACCAGGATGCGGTCGGTCCCCTGGCGCGCGATGGTCGGCTCGTTGACGCCGGTCTCGTCGATTCGACGCCGCACGATCTCGATCGACTGCTCCACCGCCTGGGTGGCGCGCTCGCGCAGCGCCGCCTCGCTCAGCATCGCCGTCACCGTGCTCCCGTCGGAGGTCACGGTCAGGTCCGGCTGCCCGCCGCCGAGCGCGCCGCCGCCCACCATGTTGGCGAGTTGGCGCAGCACCCGCACCGCCTCTTCCGCCTGGGCGGGGTCCCGGAGCTGCACGGTCACGCCCCGTTCGCCCGGAGTGATCGCGGTGTAGCCGATGTTGGCGGCGCGAAGCTGCGTGCGCGCCGAGTCGACCAGCCCCTCGACACGGTCGCGGATGACCGCGCCCATGTCGACCTCCAGCAGGAGGTGCGAGCCGCCGCGCAGGTCGAGGCCGAGGCTGACCCGGCTGTGGGCGTACCAGTCCGGCAGCTTCGCCAGTGTCTCCCGGCTGAGGAAGTTCGGCAGCGTGACGATGGTCCCGATGACGCAGATCGCGATGATCAGGCAAATCTTCCAGCGCGGAAAGTACAGCATACGTCAGTCAGTCCCGTTCGCACCTGGTAACGCCGCGTTACTTGCGGCCCGCAACCTTGGCATCGCCGGCGGTATCGCCCTCGGCCGTCTCGTCCGCAGCCGGCGTGCCGCCGGTGCCGCCGCCCTTGCCGGCCGGCTCGGTCTTGGCCAGCACGAGGTTCACGGTCGAGCGCAGGCAGCGCACGCGCACGCCCTCGGCGATCTCGACCTGAAGTTCGTCGTCGGGGCCGACCTTGGTGATGGTGCCGATGATTCCGCCGCCGGTCACCACGCGGTCGCCACGGCGGATGGCCTCCAGCATCGCCTTGTGATCCTTCATCTTCTTCTGCTGCGGGCGGATCAGCAGGAAGTAGAACACGATGAAGATCAGAATCAGCGGCAGGAACTGCACGATCATGTCGGCCCCACCGGCGGCGGGCGCGGCGGTCTGTGCATAGGCCGTCGAAACGAACATCTGGAGGCTCCTTGTGGTTGGTCCCGGGGCGCTTCCGGCGTTCCGGGACGCCGCGACTATAACGGGCCGCGCTCGCGATGCAACGGGTT
>JAEZHQ010000590.1 GCA_023416455.1 Pseudomonadota bacterium
CTGTTCTCCTCCATCATCGCGCGGAACAGCCCCTCCTTGTCGCCGAAATGCTCGTAGAGCGTGGCGCGGGAGCCGCCGGCGCGGCTGATGATGTCGGTCAGCGTGGTCTTCTCGAAGCCCTTCTCCATGAACAGCGCCGCCGCCGCGTCGAGCAGGGCCTTACGGCGCGCCCGCCCGCGCGGGCCGACCGTCGATGCGTCCTTATCCGTTGCCTTGCCCTTTGTCTTTTCCCTCAATTCCCTGGCGTTTCCCCGGTCCATCGGCTTTCCCCTGCGGCCCTCCGGTCCGTTTCCGGAGACCCCGCGCGTCGTTGAGGAAGCTATGCAGACGGATGCGTCCGCTTGCAATACGGTATTGCGTCGCCACCACTGGGATTCAAAGCCCGCATCAGGGCCGGGTTCCCTGAAGGAACAGGCGGACGGACCGGCGGACGTAGCGTTCCAGTTCCTCCATGGCGATGGGCTCGTCGGGAAGGATCAGCCGCTTGGTCAGCAGGTCGCCGACCATCATGCCGATGAAGGCGTGGGCGGCTCCTTCCGGATCGTCGATGCGCAGGCGCCCGGCCTCGGTCAGTTCGCGGAAGCAGTCGGCGAGCCAGCCTACGGTCTTCTCCGGGCCGACCCGGAAGAACGCCTGTGCGATGTCGGGGATGCGCCCGCCTTCCGACACCAGGATGCGCAGAATGGCGGTGGTTTCCGGCATGGACAACGTGCAGGCGATGTGGAAGCCGACCTGGAACAGATGCTCTTCCACCTCCTCGGCCATCGCCGCCGGGCCGCTGGCGTACATGGCCGACATCTCTTCCAGCACACGGCTGCAATGGCGTTCCATCACCGCGCGGAACAGTCCCTCCTTGTCGCCGAAATGCTCATAGAGCGTGGTGCGCGACCCGCCGGCCTGCCGGATGATGTCCGACAGCGAGGTCAGCGCGAATCCCTTCTCGACGAACAGCGCCGCCGCGGCGTCGAGCAGCGCCCGGCACCGTGCCTGACCGCGCGGGCCGATTCCGGCGATTCCGCCGTCACCGAACCCGCCGTCACCGAACGATGTGGATGCCCCGTCGTCGGGCATTGCGGTTCCCCCTTGCGCAAACGGGCGCTCCGAATATATTGTGCGGCGCAGTGTACCGTATGGGACAGTACAGGTAAAGGGGATCGTTTCCCCCGTCCGCGCGCACCGGCTCCTTCCGCCGGCCCCTCCGCTGGACGGGCTGCGGAGGGCCCCGGCTTTTTTGGACATTTCATCGCCGCATCACGGCGTTTTGACGAGGAACGGATGTTCAACAGGAACGCATTGCTGTCTCTTGCCGTGGCGGCTTCCCTGACCGTGGTGCTGGGCGCCTGCCAGGACAAGAAGCACGCGGCCGGCGGCCAGCCGGCGCCAGGACCGGCGGAGGTTGCGGTGGCGATCATCCAGCCGCAACGCCTGTCCGTCACCACCGAACTGCCGGGCCGCACCGCGGCCTACCGGGTGGCGGAAATCCGCCCGCAGGTCAGCGGGATCGTGCTGAAGCGGTTCTTCACGGAGGGGAGCGACGTCAAGGCGGGCGACCAGCTTTACCAGATCGACCCGGCGACCTACGAAGCGGCGCTGGCGGTGGCCCAGGCCGACATCCAGAAGGCGGAGGCGAATCTGCAGGCGGCCCGCAACAAGGCGGCCCGCTACAACGACCTCGTCAAGAACAGCGTGGTCAGCAAACAGGACTATGACGACGCCATGGCCTCGCTGAAGCAGAACGAGGCGCAACTCGCCGCCGCCAAGGCGGCCTACAATCTGGCGCGCATCAACCTGGACTACACCAAGGTCTTCGCCCCCATCTCGGGCCGCATCGGCAAGTCCGCCGTGACGGAAGGCGCACTGGTCACCGCCAATCAGGCGACGGCGCTCGCCACCATCCAGCAGCTCGACCCCATCTACGTGGACGTGACCCAGACGGCCTCGCAGCTCATGCAGCTTCGCCAGGACATGGCCAGCGGGCGCATCCGCCCGGCGGAACCCGGCAAGAACCCCGTCTCCCTGTTCCTGCACGCGGCGGAGGCCCCCTATCCGCAGCGCGGCGCGCTCCAGTTCTCCGACGTGACGGTCGATCCGGGCACCAGCTCGGTCCAGTTGCGGGCGGTCTTCCCCAATCCGGACCTGGACCTGCTGCCGGGCCTGTTCGTGCGCGCCCGCGTGGAGCAGGGCGTGGCCGAGAACGCCATCACCGTGCCGCAGGCCGCGGTCCAGCGCGGGCCGGACGGTTCGGCGCGCGTGTGGGTCGTTGGTGACGACAACAAGGTCAGCCTGCGCACCATCAAGACGGAGCGGGCGATCAACAATGCCTGGCTGGTTTCCGACGGGCTGAAGGCGGGCGAGCGCATCGTGGTCGAGGGGCTTCAGAAGGTGAAGCCGGGGGCCGAGGTGAAGCCGGTGGCGGCGCAGGACGCCGTGGCGGCACTGCCCGGACCGCAGGCGCGCTGAACCCGAGGACCCATCCATGTCGAAATTCTTCATCGACCGGCCCGTCTTCGCCTGGGTCATCGCCATCGTCATCATGCTGGCGGGCGGTCTGGCGATTCTGGGCCTGCCCGTCGAGCAGTATCCAAAGATCGCGCCGCCCACGGTGTCCATCTCCGCCAGCTATCCCGGCGCTTCGGCGAAGACGCTGGAGGACACGGTCACCCAGGTCATCGAGCAGAAGATGACCGGGCTCGACCATTTCCGCTCCATGTCCTCGGCCAGCGATTCCTCGGGCAACGTCACCATCACGCTCACCTTCGAGCCGGAGGCCGACCCCGACATCGCCCAGGTCCAGGTGCAGAACAAGCTTCAGCTCGCCATGCCCCTGCTGCCGCAGGAGGTGCAGCAGCTCGGCCTCCAGGTCTCCAAATCGGCCGACGACTTCCTGATGGTGGTCGGCTTCGTGTCGGCGGACGGGCGGCTCAGCCAGGGCGACATCGCCGACTACGTCGCCTCCAACCTCCAGGACAGCCTGAGCCGCGTCGGCGGGGTCGGCGACGTCATGGTCTTCGGCCCGCAGAACGCCATGCGCATCTGGCTCGACCCGGACCGGCTGCACAGCCACCGGCTCACCGTGCCGGACGTCCTGGCCGCCATCCGGGCGGAGAACGCGCAGGTGTCGGCCGGCCAGCTGGGCGGCGCTCCCGCGGTGCCGGGCCAGCAGCTCAACGCCACCATCGTCGCCCAGACGCGCATGCAGAGCCCGGAGGAGTTCGCCGCCATCCTGCTGCGCGTGAACCCCGACGGCTCGCAGGTGCGGCTGCGCGACGTGGCGCGCGTGGAGATCGGCTCGGAATCCTACGAGATCGCCGCCCGCTACAACGGCAAGCCGGCCGCCGGGCTGGGCATCAAGCTGGCGGCCGGGGCCAACGCGCTGGACACCGCCCAGGCGGTGCGGGCGCGCGTCGCCGAGCTGTCGCCCTTCTTCCCGGCCGGGCTGGAAGTCATCTACCCCTACGACACCACGCCCTTCGTCGAGCTGTCCATCCGCGAGGTCGTCAAGACGCTGGCCGAGGCCGTCGTCCTGGTCTTCGTGGTGATGTACCTCTTCCTCCAGAACTTCCGGGCGACCCTGATCCCGACCATCGCGGTGCCGGTGGTGCTGCTCGGCACCTTCGGCGTGCTGTCCGCCTTCGGCTTCTCCATCAACGTGCTGACCATGTTCGGCATGGTGCTGGCGATCGGCCTGCTGGTGGACGACGCCATCGTGGTGGTCGAGAACGTCGAGCGCGTGATGAGCGAGGACGGGCTGCCGCCCCGCGAGGCCACGCGCAAGTCCATGGGCCAGATCACCGGGGCGCTGATCGGCATCGCCCTGGTGCTGTCCGCGGTGTTCGTGCCCATGGCCTTCTTCGGCGGCTCGGCCGGCGCCATCTACCGCCAGTTCTCGCTGACCATCGTGTCGGCCATGGGCCTGTCGGTGCTGGTCGCCCTGGTGCTGACCCCGGCCTTGTGCGCCACCCTCCTGAAGCCGGTCGCGGCGGGCCATCACGCCTTCGAGAAGCGCGGTCCGTTCGGCTGGTTCAACCGGGGCTTCGACGCCGGCAGCCGGGCCTACCAGCGCGGCGTCGCCGGCGCGGTGACCCGGCTCGGCCGCTACGGCGCCGCCTACGCGCTGATCGTGGGCGGGCTGGTCTACCTGTTCATGCAGATGCCCACCGCCTTCCTGCCCGACGAGGACCGCGGCCAGCTTTTCGTGCTGTGGTCGACCCCGCCGGGGGCGACGCTGGAACGCACGCTGGAGACCAACAAGCTGGTCGAGGCGCATTTCCTGGAAGCCGAGGCGGGCAACGTCGACGGTCTGTTCACCATCGCCGGCTTCAACTTCGCGGGCAGCGGCCAGAACGCCGGCATGGCCTTCGTGCGGCTGAAGGACTGGGACCTGCGCCCGGCGCCGGAGCAGAAGCCGGAGGCCATCGCGGGGCGCGCCATGGCGGCGCTGGCCAGCGTCAAGGACGCCATGATCTTCACCTTCATGCCGCCGTCGGTGCCCGGGCTCGGCAACGCCTCCGGCTTCGACCTCCAGCTGCTCGACCGCGGCGGCCTCGGCCACGAGGGGCTGATGCAGGCGCGCAACCAGCTGCTCGGCATGGCGGCGCAGAATCCCGCCCTGGTCGGCGTGCGCCCGAACGGGCTGGAGGACACCCCCCAGTTCCAGCTGGTGGTGGACCGGGAGAAGGCCAGCGCGCTCGGCCTGTCGCTGAACGAGATCAACGCCACCCTGTCGGCGGCCTGGGGGTCGACCTACGTCAACGACTTCATCGACAACGGCCGGGTGAAGAGGGTCTATCTCCAGGCCGACGCGCCCTTCCGCATGCTGCCGGGCGACATCGACCGCTGGCACGTGCGCAACGCCGACGGCCAGATGGTGCCCTTCTCCGCCTTCAGCGCCTCGCACTGGACCCAGGGGTCGCCCAAGCTGGAGCGCTACAACGGAACCCCGTCGGTGAACATCCAGGGCGCGGCGGCGCCCGGGGTCAGCTCGGGCGAGGCCATGGCCGCCATGGAGGCGATGATCCGGCAGCTTCCGCCGGGCGTCGGCTTCGAATGGACCGGCCTGTCCTACGAGGAGCGGCTGACCGGCTCGCAGGCCCCGGCGCTCTACGCCATCTCCATGCTGGTGGTGTTCCTGTGCCTGGCCGCGCTCTACGAGAGCTGGACCGTGCCGGCGTCCGTCATGCTGGTGGTGCCGCTCGGCCTCATCGGCGCGGTCGGCGGCGCGCTCCTCGCCGGACTGCCCAGCGACATCTACTTCCAGGTCGGGCTGCTGACCACCATCGGGCTGTCGGCGAAGAACGCCATCCTGATCGTGGAGTTCGCCAAGACCCTGCACGAGCAGGGCATGGGGCTGGTCGAGGCGGCCGTCGAGGCGTCCCGCCAGCGCCTGCGGCCGATCATCATGACCTCGCTGGCCTTCATCCTGGGCGTGCTGCCGCTGGCGACCGCCACCGGCGCCGGCTCGGAAAGCCAGAACGCCATCGGCGTCGGCGTGATGAGCGGCATGATCTCGGCCACCGTGCTGGCCATCCTGTTCGTGCCGGTCTTCTTCGTCGCCGTCTGCCGCTGGTTCGGAAGCCCGCGGGCGGCGGCCCGGCCGCCGGAGGCCGCGCCGGTGGCGGCCGGCGACTGACCCCGGCGACCGACACCGGCGACTGATCCCGGCGACCGACCCCGCCTGCGCCTTCCGCGCGACCGCCGCAGCGGCCCGTGGAAGGAGGCGTCGCCCCGGGCGGGGGGGGAGGTCACGCCGTTCGTGCCGATCCACAGGGCCGGTTCGCGCCATCCATAGGGGCCGGAGGGCGAACCGTTGCCCGATGTTCCACCAGAACGGCGTTGATGATCGATGGATGAGACGAAGAAACGCAGAAGCGTCGAGGGGCCGGAGCCGGGCGTCCGGGACCCGGGGGCCGGCGATCCGGAGGAGCCGGAACCGGACGGCGGCCCCGACGGCCGCCCCGGCGGCGGCGCGCGGGCACAGGTCGCCCGGGGATGGGCCTATCTGGACGCCGGGCAGGCCGCCGCCGCCCTGCGCTGCGGCCGGACCGCGCTGATCCTCGACCCCGCACTGCCCGAAGGCCACGACCTGCTGGCCGCCGCCGCCGGACCGCTCGGCCGCACCGAGGCGGCCCTGCGCGCCGCCCGGACCGCCGTGCGGCTGCGCCCGGATCGCGCCGAGGCGCATCTCGCCCTCGGCCGCCTGCTGGAGGAGCAGGGGCAGCACGCGCCGGCCGTCGGCGCCTACCGCCTCGCCGTGCTGTTCCGCCCCCAGGATGCGGCCGTCTGGGTCGCGCTCGGCGACGCCTACCGCCGCTGGGGCCGGCCGGTCGAGGCCGCCGCCTGCCACCAGAAAGCGTTGCGCCGCGACCCCCGGCGGGCCGCGGCCTGGAGCGGGCTGGGAGCGGCGCTTGAGGCGCTCGGCCGCCTGCCGGAGGCGCACGCC
>JAEZHQ010000646.1 GCA_023416455.1 Pseudomonadota bacterium
CTGGTCATCATGTTCATGACCTTGCAGCCGATCGCCGCCTCGACTTTCCGGGCAGGCAGAGTCCGGGCGCGGAGGCTGCGCCCGATCAAGGTCTTGTACCGCAACATTGCCACCTCTCCGAGCGATCCGCTCTATTCGCCGCCCGGCGGGGGCGTCAGGGTGAGCTGGCTGGCGACCAGGGCCGCCTGGGTCCGGGTGACGACGCCCAGCTTGCGCAGGATGGTCGTGACGTGCGCCTTCACCGTCGTCTCGGCGACGTTCATCTCGTAGGCGATCTGCTTGTTGAGCTTGCCCTCGGCGATGCCGGCGAGGACGCGGAGCTGCTGCGGCGTGAGGGAGGCGGCGCGCTGCGCCGCATCGGGCTCGTCCGCCGGGGCGGCGGCGGGCTCCGGCAGCCAGATCTCGCCGTCGAGCACGGCCTGGATCGCCTCGCCGATCTGGGAGTTCGGGGCCGACTTCGGCACGAAGCCGGAGGCGCCGCAGTCGATGGCGCGCTGGATGGTCGCACGGTCCTCGGCGGCGGACACCACGATGACCGGGATGGCCGGATGCTCGGAGCGCAGCGTCATCAGGCCGACCAGCCCGTTCATGCCCGGCATGTGCAGGTCGAGGAGGATGACGTCCGCCCCCTCCGCGTCGGCCAGCAGCGGCGCGATCTGCTCGAACCGCGAGGCTTCGAGGACGGTGCTTCCTTCCAGCGCCTGATCGATGACCTGGCGCAGCGCGGTCCTCATCAGCGGGTGGTCGTCGGCGACGAGAATTCGATAGGTCATGGTCGGGCCGGCAGGGAGTCGGCCCCCAGTATCGGACCGAACCCCCCCGCCTGACAACCCTGAGCCGATCTTCCTGCGTCGATCGGCAGCGGCCGGTCGGTGCCGCCCCCCGTCACGCGCCGCCCCCCGTCACGCGCCGGCCGTGTCAGGCGTCGGCGGACCGCCGTCCGAGGCTGCCCAGCGCCCGCGTGAAGGAGGAGGCGCCGGTGCTGCGCAGCGGCACGAAGGGCTTGTGCAGCCGGCGGCACAGTCCCTTGACCCGCAGGCAGGCGTCGTGGCTGACGCAGTCGATGGGGCAGACCACGACGTCGGCCCGCTCGACCAGCCGCTCCAGGCAGCGCGCGGCCTGCTCCATGCCGCCATCATGGTGGAGAAGCTGGCCGTTGCGCGCCTCCACCGTGGCGCGGATGTGGGGCAGGACGCCGAGCCGGCCGCCGACATAGAGGATGGCCTGCCCGGCGAGGTCGGTCGGCAGAGCGTCCGGTCCCCCATTGGCGTCCGGCCCGGCGTCCGCCCCGGCCGCCGCGGTCCCGGCGGCGGCCCGTCCCGCCGCCCGCCGGTCGAACAGGGCGCGCAGCCGCTCCAGCTCGGCCTCGGCCAGGCGGGCGCGGGCGCGCTCAACCGACACCCGCCGCCGGGTCGAGGCCAGTTCCCGTTCCGTCCGTTCCGCGCGCCGCGCGCCGCGCGCAGCGCCCTCGGCCGCCGCCGGGCGGGAGCGGGCGGCCAAGGCGGATTCCAGCTCGCGGACGCGCGCCTCCTTCCCGGCGAGCCGTGCCTCCCGCTCGGCCAGCCGTTCGGCGGCGACGCGCTCGTTGCGGGCCAGCCGCGCTTCCAGGTCGGCGCAGCGGCGGGCCAGGTCCTGGTTCTCGCGGATCTGCCGGCGGGCCTCGCCGCCCATCAGGTGGGACAGCATGTGCACGTCGGCGAAGGCGCGGACCCGCACCGAATCCGGGATCCCGGTGTGGCTCACCACCGCCCAGTAGGCGGCCGCCACGCTGCCCGAGGCGACCGCCGCCTCCCACAGCGCCATCCAGCCCTCCTCCGTGCTCTCCCGCGCGAAGCGGCGCAGCGCGCCCGCGAAATTCTCGTCCAGCCGCTTGTGCATCAGCCGGGATTCGGGGCAGTCCACGCCCGCCCGTTCGACGAAGTAGCGGTGGACGTCGTAGGGGCGGGCATCGGTGGCCATGACAAGGCCGAGACGGCGGCACAGCCAGGCGATGTCCTCCGAGGACAGGCAGGTGCCGACGAGCGAGCAGTGGTATTCCGGGGGAACGGTCCACAGCTTGCGCCGCGACCCGCGGCTGGACAGGCGGGCTGGTCCGGTGGTCCGGCAACGCTCACACATCGTCTCTGCTCCCTCTGGCTCCCTTGCCGTCGGCCGCGGCGCCCGGGCCGGCCGTGGCCCTCTTCCTTAATAATGCGAGTCATTATCATTAGCAACACGTCCGGGGCCGGCTATGCTGTCCGTCAGAGCCACCACGCGACCCGCCCGCCCCAATCCGCGCGTTGACACCGCCGTGGCCTATCGCGCACCTTGCCGGCATCGCGTTCAGCCGGCGCCCGTTCCGCAGCGCCACCACCACCACCGGCGCCGCCGCGGCAAGGCCGGCCACCGGCAGGGAGTTCCGATGGGCCGAATCATCACTGTTGGCAGCAGCAAGGGCGGGGTCGGGAAGACCACCCTGGTCAACGCGCTCGCGGAGTTCCTGACGCGGCGCGGCGCCTCCGTCTTCTGCATCGACGCCGATCCCAACAAGAACCTGAGCGGCTGGCTGTCGGCGACCGGGCTGGCCGAGGTTGCCGCGGTGCAGTCCGACGACCTCGTCCAGGCCGCCAACGACCGGGCGGCCGACCACGACTTCGTGCTGGTCGACGTGCCGGGCGCCAACAGCACGGCGCTGGTCAACGCGGTCGACATCTCCTCGCTGGTGCTGATCCCGACCAAGGCCGACGCCAAGGACGTGGTCGAGGCGTTCCGCACCTACCAGCATGTGGTGAACGCCATCACCAAGGCCCGCCGCTTCGCGCCGAAGGCCCACATCCCGGCGGCGGCCGTGCTGTCGCAGGTGGACCGCCGGGCGACGGTCGACCGCACCGCGCGCCAGCAGCTCGCCGGGCTGAACGTGCCGACGCTGAAGGCGGATCTCGGCCTCAAGGCGTCGGTCAACCACGCCAGCTTCTCGCAGAAGCCGGCGCCCTACGCCGCCCTGGCCGACGATGTCGAGGCCATCGGCGCCGAGGCGCTGGCCCTGCTGGAGACCTTCCGTGGCTGACCGCCGGACGAAGGCACCGGCCCGCCGTCCCCGCCGGGCCACGGAGCCGCCGCCCTCTCTCGCCACCTCGGCCTACCTCCAGACGGTGCTGGCCGGCGCCGTCCCGCCGGTCGAGCCGGTCCCCGCCGCGGTGGTGGAGGAGGCCGCGGTCTTCCCGCCGCTGCCGGAGGCCCACATCCCCCGCACCGCGGCCGAGTTCCTGACCCGCATCGCCGAGCTGTGGGAGGATGCCCAGCAGCGGTTTCTGCGCATCGGCGAACTGCTGACCCTGGCCGAGACCCGGCTCGACCCGGAGGAGCGCGCGCGCCTGCTGGAGGCCCTGAACCGGCGCATCGGCAAGTCGGCGCGTTCCCAGCTGATGAGCGCCTACCGGGCGATCCGCGACAACCGGGTGCCCCGGGAGATGGCCGCGGCCGGCTACGGCACCGTCTACCTGCTGTCCCGGATGACCGAGGAGGAGCGGGCGCAGGCGGCCGAGCGCGGGCTGCTGCGCCCGGACGTCCGCCAGTCCGAGATCCGCCATTTCTGGACGGATCTCCGCGCCCCGCCCCCCGCCCCGGCCGCCGGCCGGTCCGCCACCGCCCGCCGCCGGGCCGAGCTGGAGGCGCGGCGCGCCCGCCTCGTGCTGGAGATCCGGAGGATCGACGCGGAGCTGGCGCGTTTGATCGATTAAACCGGCCGCCGCGCCGGCGGCGGGGAATCGCCGATGCCCCGCCGACAGAGCTAATCCCTATCGCCCATGTAGGCTGATAGCCTTGCCTTTCCCGCTGCGGGACGCAGATTGCTTCCCGTGCGGCGCGCGGTTCCGTCCGCCGCCGCCCCGCCGTTGGAGGGAGGAAGGCGCATGACCATTCACCCGCCGCCGCCGCCGCGGTCCGGCGTGCTGTCCCTGGTCGGCAACACGCCCGTCGTCGAGATCACGCGGCTGGACACCGGTCCCTGCCGTCTCTTCGTCAAGCTGGAGAGCCAGAATCCCGGCGGCTCGATCAAGGACCGCATCGCGTTGTCGATGATCGAGGCGGCGGAGCGCGACGGCCGCCTGTCCCCGGGCGCCACCATCATCGAGGCGACCGCCGGGAACACCGGCCTGGGGCTGGCGCTGGTGGCGGCGCAGAAGGGCTACCGGCTGCTGCTGGTCGTGCCGGACAAGATGGCGCGGGAGAAGATCCTGCATCTCAAGGCGCTGGGGGCCGAGGTGCGGATCACCCGCTCCGACGTGCCGAAGGGTCATCCCGAATATTACCAGGATTTGGCCGAGCGGCTGGCCGCCGGCATCCCCGGCGCCTTCTACGTCAACCAGTTCGCGAACCCGGCCAACCCGCTGGCCCACGAGACGGGAACCGGCCCGGAGCTGTGGGAGCAGATGGGGCACGACGTCGACGCGGTGGTGGCCGGCGTCGGGTCCGGCGGCACCATCACCGGCGTCGGCCGCTTCCTGCGCCGGGTGTCGCCGAAGACCGAGATGGTCCTGGCCGACCCCGAAGGTTCGGTGCTCGCCCATTACGTCGCCACCGGCGCGCTGGTCGAGGCGGGATCCTGGAAGGTCGAGGGCATCGGCGAGGACTTCGTGCCGCCGGTCGCCGATCTCGGCCTGGTGCGGCGGGCCTACAGCGTTTCCGACGCTGAGAGCTTCCGGACCGCCCGCGACCTGCTGGTCCGGGAGGGCATCCTTGCCGGCTCCTCCTCGGGCACGCTGGTGGCGGCGGCGCTGCGCTACTGCCGGGAGCAGAGCGGGCCGCGGCGCGTGGCCACCTTCATCTGCGACAGCGGCAACAAGTACCTGTCGAAGATGTTCAACGACTTCTGGCTGCTCGACGAGGGCTTCACGCCGCGCCCGCACACCGGCACGGTGCGCGACCTGGTGACCCGGCGCGTCGATTCGGGCGGGGCCATCGTGGTCAGCCCGGCGGACAGGCTGGGCACCGCCTTCAGCCGCATGCGGGCGGCCGACGTGTCGCAGCTTCCGGTGCTCGACGGCGACCGGCTGGTCGGGCTCATCGACGAAAGCGACGTCCTGCGCGCCGTCGCCGGCGGCGGGCCGGCGCCCTTCGACCGGCCGGTGCGCGAGGTGATGGTGCGCGATCTCGTCACCACCCCGGCCGACGCGCCGGTCGCCGCCCTCCAGCCGCTGTTCGCCCAGGACCGCGTGGCCATCGTGGTCGAGGGCGGCCGTTTCCTCGGCCTCGCCACGCGGGTCGACCTCATCAACCATCTGCGCCTGGAGACGGGGGGCACGCCATGACCGCAGCCGACGACGACGCCATGCCCCGCGCCCGCGGCAACCGGCTGGGCTTCACCACCCGGACCATCCACGCCGGCCAGCGGCCGGACCCGGCGACCGGCGCCGTGATGATGCCGATCTACGCCACCTCGACCTTCGCCCAGGAGAGCCCGGGGGTCCACAAGGGCTTCGAGTACGCGCGCACCCAGAACCCCACGCGCATGGCCTTCGAGCGCTGCATCGCCGACCTGGAGAGCGGGAGCCGCGGCTTCGCCTTCGCCTCCGGGCTGGCCGCCACCGCCACGCTCCTGGAGTGCCTGGACGCCGGCGCCCATGTGGTGGCCTCGGACGACCTCTACGGCGGCACCTTCCGCCTGTTCGAGCAGGTGCGGCGGCGCTCCATGGGCTTGCAGGCCAGCTTCGTGGACATGACCGACAGCGGGGCGCTGGCCGCCGCGGTGCGGCCGGAGACCCGGCTGATCTGGCTGGAAACGCCGTCCAACCCGATGCTCAAGCTGGTGGACATCGAAGCGGTGGTCGGCTTCGCCCGCCCCCGTGGCCTGTGGACCGTGGTCGACAACACCTTCGCCAGCCCCTGGGGGCAGCGCCCGCTGGAGATGGGCGTCGACGCCGTCGTGCATTCCACCACCAAGTACCTCAACGGCCATTCCGACATGGTCGGCGGCGTGGCGGTGGTCGGCGGCAACGCCGAACTTGAGGAGCGGCTGGCCTTTCTCCAGAACGCGGTCGGGGGGATTTCCGGCCCGTTCGACAGCTTCCTGGCGCTGCGCGGGCTGAAGACCCTGGCCCTGCGCATGGAACGCCACTGCGCCAACGCGCTGGAGATCGCCGGCTGGCTGGAGGGCCACCCGCGGGTGCGCCGCGTCCGCTATCCCGGCCTGCCCAGCCACCCGCAGCACGCCCTGGCGGTGCGGCAGATGCACGGCTTCGGCGGCATCGTGACGGTGGAGCTGGATGCCGGCCTGGACGCCACCCGGCGCGTCCTGGAGCGCTGCCGGCTGTTCACCCTGGCCGAGAGCCTGGGCGGCGTGGAAAGCCTGATCGAGCATCCGGCGATCATGACCCATGCCTCCGTCCCGCCCGGGCAGCGCCGGGCGCTGGGCATCGGCGACGGGCTGATCCGGCTGTCGGTCGGCATCGAGGACGCCGGCGACCTGCGCGACGACCTTGCCCAGGCGCTTGCCGTATGACCGGGCCGGGGCGGGTCAGGCCCGCCGCTTGGCCGATGTCAGCGTCCCGGCTTCTTCCAGGCGGATGATGGAGGCGACCAGGGCGCGCTGGAAATCGCGGGAGCCGTCCGGCAGGGCGGCGCCCTGCCCGGTGGTCCAGAACTCCACGAAAGCGATGCCGGCGTCCGGCTGGCCGGTCGGCCATTCGATGGTCAGGCCGAGCCCGATCTCCGCGCTGGCCCGGCGCTGGTCGGTGACCACCACCTGGGCTTCCCAGTGCAGGCCGCCCGCCGCCCCGGCGGCGCGCTGGTGGCTCCAGTTGCGCAGGTAGTCCCGGAAGCTCTCCGAGGAGCGGTCGAGGCGGATGTAGGTGGCGCGGTCCACCAGCACCGGGGACAGGCGGATCGTGTAGCGGGCCTGCGACAGCGCCTGCGCGACCTCCTGGATCAGCCTCTCCATCAGCGACAGCGTCTTGCGGAGGTTGTCCGCGAGTGCGGCGGCGAGCGCCTCGCCGGTGGGGGCCGCCTTGGTGGGGCGGTCCGTCCGGTACAGCTCAAACAGATCCTCAGAGTCGCTCATCGGGAGGCCCGCGGAAACGGCGGCGCCCGGGTCGGCGCCGGCAGGGACATCTCCTATAGGGCAAACCCGTTGAGAAGAAATTAAGACTATTCCGGAATTTCCCAGATGGCCGCCTGAAATCGTGACGAGCTTCACGAAATCTGATAAGAAAATCAATGCACTGAGCCATTTCAAGGCGGCTTGGGATGGAAGGCGCGGCGGGTGAAACGGTGGAAGAGCACCTTCGGGTTGAATTCGACCGACGATTGAAGTTGGAGTTCCACGGCTCGTGCATCACCTCGGACGCCGGACTGCTGGCCTTCCGCGAACTCGACGAGGCTCTCGGCCTGACCGAAATGGCCGGGCAGGCGCTTGACGATGTGCGGACGGGACGCAACGGTCGCCACACCCTGCTCGCCCAGTTCCGCCAAGCCGTGTTCGGACGGCTGGCCGGGTACGAGGACGTCAACGACGCTGACCGCCTCGGCCGCGATCCCGCCATGCGCTGGATCGACGGCGGCCGGGCGGTAACCAAGGAAGCCGCTTCCACGAGCCGGATGGGGCGGATCGAGACCGGGACGCTGACCAGCGAGGCCAACTTGGCGGCGTTGGCGGACCTGTCGGGGCGAGGCGCGTCCGCCACAATGCGGATCGGGCCGATGATGAGCCAAATGCGGCCTGCCGGGGCTGGAGCGGCCCCGGAATCCGCTCTCTCGGTCGCCGAAAGCCTCGACACAATCTTTCCGCACGCCTTCGGAAGGAGTATGTTGCATCTCCAGAGGGGCAGATAGGCCGCCCATGTGGGAAATATCGGTTTGGAGGGGCTGCGGTGTCCGGCAGTTTCAAGATTCAATCCTTCGAATATTTTCTTCACAAAGCCTTCAACGGCGCGCTCATCACACGGGACACGTCCGGGATTTTCCGTGATTTCAAGAACATGGGAGCCACTCACGTCACTCTTGGGTGGAATGTGGCCGTTGACGAGAACACGGGAAAATTCCTGGGCTCCTATGACAACAAAGAAACCTACGTGCCGTCCTTCGACGAGGTGGCGGCCGTGGCGGCTCTGGCCAAGCAGGCCGGACTCGGCGTCATAATAAAGCCTCAGTATACAACGGCCCATGCTGTTGGGCTTCCCGATAACATAAATGTCGTTACGATAAATAATGCGACATTCAACTCTGCTGAATTCTTTTCCGGGCTCAAAAGTTATATTGAGAAGGTTTCCCGGCTCGCTCAGTCGGTGGGTGCGGACGTTCTTGTTCTGGGGACGGAGAATGGCGGCCTGGACACGATCCAGTACCGCGAGCCGTGGCTGTCGGTGATCGCCACCGCCCGCCAGAGTTATTCCGGGACCCTGTCCTACGACGCGAACAGCTACATCGGCCGCACCTACGGCCATGGCGCCGACATGGTGGCGTTCTGGGACCAGCTCGATCTGATCGGTGTCAGCGGTTACTACCCCTTGTCCGATTCGGCCGATGCCGGCTACCAGGAGGTTTACCAGGGCTGGTTCAACAACAAGGTCAGTCATATTGATTACATTGCGCCACGCCTCAGCGTGCCGGAAAAGCTTCTGGAACTGAGCGCCCGGTACGGGAAGCCTCTGTATTTTGCCGAGTATGGAGGGCAGGCGTTCCACGGCGTGATCCAGAACAGCTCCGGTGCCGGGCCGGCGGAGAAGAGTGCGGATTATGACCAGCACGACTGGTTGTTCAGGAGCATGTTCGAAATATTCTCGAACTACGATGACTGGTTTCTTGGCGTCAATATCTGGGGGGCGATCAACACGGATCCGGCGATGAGCGATCCTATCTTCCCGGGATATCTGCTCGAATACCCGACGAACTTCGACGTCCGTGGCCGGCCGGCCGGCGACACGGTCCAGAAATGGTTCACCGGCCAGAACACCGCCCCTGGACTGACGGTTGCCTTCGGTGGTGGCGACGACACGATCACTGGCGGCGCCAACAGCGACGTTTTCTTTGGCGGGGCAGGCGACGACCTGTTCGATGGCCGGGGTGGCGTCGATACGTCCGCCGTATCGGGGACCCGCAGCCAGTATGGCGTGAGCCACGGGGCGGGTCGGATCACGCTCAGTGGTCCGGACGGTGTGGACCAGCTCGTCAACATGGAACGGATCCGGTTCGATGACGGAACGCTGGTCGTCAATCCGAGCGATCCCGCCTTCTCGGTCTACCGCCTCTATGAGGCGGCGCTGGACCGCGCGCCCGATGGCATGGGGCTGACGGCCTGGACCTACGCCGGCACGACGGGCATGACCATGACCGAGATGGCCCACCGGTTCATGGCGGCCCCGGAGTTCGTGCAGCGCTTCGGCAGCCCGGACAACGCCGGCTTCGTCGACCTGCTGTACCGGAACGTCCTGGACCGGCCGGCCGACGAGGCGGGCGCGTCCGGCTGGATTCACGCGCTCAACAGTGGGCAGATGAGCCGCGAGGACGTGCTGTTGCAGTTCGCCGACAGCGCCGAGAACATCGCCAAGGTGAACGCCTCGGTCGGCGACGGCGTCTGGCTGGCGTGAGTATTCCAGCGCCTCGGGCGCCATCCGACGCCTATCGAGCGATCGTGTCTGCGAAGAATGGGACCCCTGATCGAACAGGCCGTCTCCTGGAGCGGATCGCGTAGAACCGGAATCGTTTTGAAGCGTTGATCCGCTCGCCCATCAAAATGTTGAAGTTCCTTGCGTTTGCTCTGAAACGCACGAAACTCCAGATCTTTGTTTTGCGAGCGAATTCACGCTTCAAACCGATTCCGGTTTTATACGATCCGCTCTAAATTTGAACGGGGAATCCCGGTTTATTACCCGACCCGGCGGACGGCGCCGCCCCGGCTGCGTGTCCTTATCGACCATCTCCGCGCGAACATGTCCAAGCAGATGGCCGCTTGCGGGCCTTCGGACGCGCCGGCGTGCGCGGGGCCGGCCGCCGGGCCTTGGGTTGAGTGATGCATGGCTGTCTCAACTCCGGTGAGGCCGGGGTCGGGCGCCGTTGCCAAGGGCCGCCCCCGCAACCAGCGCTCAGCGTTCGGTCCACAGCCGGCGGGCCGCGCGGGCGGCGCGCGCCGCTTCCCGTCCCGGGGCGCGGCGGTCCAGTTCCTCGTCCGGCGCGGAGCGCTCGATGACGATGAAGGAGTCCCCGGTCAGCGGGTCATGGACGAGGACGTCGCGCGGCCGGTCGGTGCGGTGGGGCGCGCGGTTGCCGGATTCCAGCTGTTGTAACGCAAAGCGCTTCCGCGCGCCGCCGGATCAAAGGTCCGTCCTGAGGCCGGAGGCCGATCAGAGTTCGGTGTTGAGGCCGGAGGCCGATCAGAGTTCCGTATTAAGGCCGGAGGCCGACAGCTCGACCGGGCGGACGGACTGGCCGCTGGGCGCGTAGAGTCCGTCGCTCTCCGCCTTCTCGAGGGCGGCCAGCAGGTTGCGGTTGATGGTCAGGACCGCCTTGCGGATCGCCAGCAGGCCGGCGGCGTTGCCGGCGACCGCGCGGTCCAGCCGCTCGATCCGCTCCAGGGTCAGCGCGCGCAGATCCCCGCCCAGGGCCGGCGCGGCCTCCCGGAACCGGGCGGTCAGCCCTTCCAGCCGATCGGCCATGACCAGCTTGCGCTGGGCGAATCCGTCGAGCCCGGCCATGTCGCCGGCGGCGATGGCGGCGGTCTCCTCCTCCATCAGCTGGCTGAGGGCGGCGACGGCGTCGAGGAACTCGGTCATGGCCGCCACGGCCGGCCCGTCGTCCGGCGGCGGCGGCTCGGGCTCCGGCGCGGCCACCGGGAGGGGGGCCTCCTCCCGGCGCCCGGTCTTGAACTCGCGGATCAGATCCTTGAACTGGCGGCTCATGCGGGCGCCCCCTCCGCCTGGGCGGCGTAGAGGCGCGCGACCTCGGCCTGCACCACGGTGCCGATGCCCAGGCTGCCGGCCTCGGCGATGGCCTTGCCGTACTCCTGAAGCATGAAGCTGCGCCAGGTCCGCTCCGACTGGCCGCCGCCGAAGGCGCCGTTGCCGACCCCGGCGAACATCGCCTCCAGCATCTGGCCGACCATCGCGGCTTCGAACTCCCGGGCGACCCGCTCCACGGCGCCGGGCTCCGGCACCGCCGGGGCGGCCCGGGGGGCGTTGCGGGTCGGGGGGGGAAGGGCGCTCACGTCCATCGCATCCTCGTGGTGTCGTCGTGGGGCCGGGGGGCCGCCGGTCAGATGATCTCCAGGTCGGCGTGCAGGGCGCCCGCGGCCTTGATCGCTTGCAGGATCGCCACCATGTCGCGCGGGCCGACGCCCAGCGCGTTCAGCCCGTTGACGAGCTGCTGGAGGCTGACGTTGCCGCCGACGGTGACGAACTGGCGCCCGTTGCCCTCCTCCACCTGGAGGTCGGTGCGCGGCACCACCACCGTCTGGCCGCCGCTGAAGGGCTGGGGCTGCGAGACCTGGGGCGTCTCGACCACCCGCACCGTCAGGTTGCCCTGGGTGATGGCGACGCGGCTGACGCGCACCTCGTCGCCGATGACGATGGTGCCGCTGCGCTCGTCCACGACGACCCGCGCGACGGCGTCGGGGCGGACCGCGAGCTGCTCGATGTCGCCGATCAGGCGGGCCACCGCCGCCGCGTAGTGCCGCGGGATGTGCACGTCCACCGTTGTGGGGTCGAGCACGCGGGCGCTGCCCGTGCCGAGCCGGGCGTTGACCGCGTCGGCGATGCGGTTGGCGGTGGTGAAGTCGGGGTTGCGGAGCGCCATGCGCACGCCGGTCACGTCGTCGAGCGCGAATTTCAGCTCGCGCTCGACGATGGCCCCGTTGGCGATCCGCGCCGTGGTCGGCACGCCTTTGGTCACCGTCGCGGCGCTGCCGCCGGCCGAGAAGCCGCTGACCGACAGGGCGCCCTGGGCGACCGCGTAGGCTTCGCCGTCGGCGCCGAGCAGGGGGGTGACGAGCAGCGTGCCGCCGAGCAGGCTGGTGGCGTCGCCCAGCGCCGACACCGTCACGTCGATGCCGGTGCCCTGGCGCGCGAAGGGGGGCAGGGTGGCGGTCACCATGACCGCCGCGGTGTTGCGGGTGCGCAGCACCTCGTCGCGGGTGTTGATGCCCAGCCGCTCCAGCATGCCCTTCAGGCTCTGCTGGGTGAAGGGCGTGTTGATCAGGCGGTCGCCGGTGCCGTTCAGCCCGACGACGAGTCCGTAGCCGATCACCTGGTTGCGGCGCACGCCGTCGAAGGTGACGAGATCCTTGATGCGGGTCTGCGCCGCCGCCGGCGCCGCCGTCCCCGCCGCGGCGAACAGCGCCAGGAGGGCGAGCAG
>JAEZHQ010000648.1 GCA_023416455.1 Pseudomonadota bacterium
GCCCTGGCCGGCCGGGGGCCTTCCAGGGCGCGGACGGTCCGTTCCACGCTGTCGCGCACGCTGCGTTCCAGCGCCGTGACGGTGGGGGCCGCCGGTTCGGGGACGGGGTCCGGACCCGGCGCGGCGAGGGCGAGGGCGAGCGCGGGGGCGAAGGAGGGCGGGGCCTCCTCCCGGAGCCAAGCGGGCGGCGTCGGCTTGCGCGCGGGCTGCGGCGGCCCGGCCACGTCGATGTAGAGCAGGTTGCGCTCGCGCTGGACCTTGACCCGCGACCCGCAGGGCCATTGGACGGCCAGGCGCCGCCCGCCGTCGAGCGCCTGAAAGCCGCTGAACCGCTTCGAATGGGTGGCATTGAGCGGCTCCACCGGCCAGTCCGCCTGCCGGCCCAGCGCGATCTGCCCGCCGCAGGGCTCCGGCGTCACCTCCGGCGCGGCGCCCCTGGGCAGGACCAGCGCGAGGCGGGAATGGTCGGGGTGGTCGCCGGTCTGCGCGCGCAGCTCCGCTGCCCCCGCCGGTCCCGACAGGGCCAGCAGCATCAGGGTGGAGGTGGTGGTCAGGCGGGTCGCCAGTCGCCGATGCATCGCAGCCATCCCAAATTTTATCGAATTCCAAGACGTCATCGGGTCTCCGGGCAAGGACAGCCGTGCTGCATGCAAGGCGTCGCGGTCCACCCGCCCGGTTGAAACCCGGCTTTAAACTGACGCGCCTAGGTTAAGGCGGCGTTCAAACTGGAGGTGTGCGGCGATGGAGAGTCCGCTTTACATCGGGCTGTCACGGCAGGTGGCGTTGCGGCGGCAGCTCGACGTGGTCGCCAACAACATTGCCAACATGAATACGGCGGGCTTCCGGGCCGAGCGGGTGATGTTCGAGGCGGCCCTGGCGGCCGGCGGCCGGCGCCCCGACGACAAGGTCGCCTTCACCATCGACCGCGCCACCTACACCGACCTGCGGCAGGGATCGCTGGTGGTGACCGGCAACGACTACGACATCGCCATCGACGGCGACGGCTGGTTCGAGGTGCAGACCCCGGACGGCGCGCGCTACACGCGCGACGGGCGGCTGCACCGCGACGCCGACGGGCAGCTGGTGAACGCCGGCGGGCTGCCGGTGCTCGACGACAACGGCCAGCCCATCGTCGTTCCGGCCGACCGCGGGCGTCTGTCGGTGTCCGGCGACGGGGTGGTGTCGGCCGACGGCGAGATGGTCGCGCGCCTGCGCGTGGTGCGCTTCGACCAGCCGCAGGGGCTGCGCCAGACCGGCGGCCTGCTGTTCGCCGCCGATCCCGGGATCGAGCCGCTGCCGGCGCCGGACGCCCGCATCGCCCAGGGCAGCGTCGAGCAGTCCAACGTCAGCGGCGTCATGGAAATGGCCCGGATGATCGAGCTGCACCGCGACTACCAGTCGGTCACCCGCATGATGGAGGACGGGCAGGATCTGCTGCGTTCCGCCATCAACCGCCTCGGCAAAGCCCAGTAAGGAGTCTCCCCGCCCATGCGCGTCCTCAACATCGCGGCCACCGGCATGATGGCCCAGCAGCTCAACGTCGAGGTCATCTCGAACAACATCGCCAACATCAACACCACCGCCTTCAAGCGCGCCCGCGCCGAGTTCCAGGACCTGATGTACCAGTCCGAACGGCGGCAGGGCAGCCAGTCCACCGACGCCGGCACCCTCGTCCCCACCGGGGTGGAGATCGGGCTCGGCGTGCGGCCGGCCTCGGTGAACCGCATCAACACCACGGGCAACCTGACCTCGACCGGCAACGAGCTGGACGTCGCCATCGAGGGGCGCGGCTATTTCAACGTGACGACGCCGGGCGGCGAGACCGTCTACACCCGGGCCGGCAGCTTCAAGCTGTCGCCCGAAGGCACCATCGTCACCGCCGACGGCTACAGCGTGGCCCCCGGCATCGCGGTGCCCCAGGGCACGCGCGAGGTGGTCGTCAACCGCTCGGGCGAGGTGCTGGCCTATGTCGACGGCCAGACCGAGCCGCGCAACCAGGGCCAGCTCGCCATGACCGTGTTCGTCAACGAATCGGGGCTGGAGGCGCTGGGCGACAACATGTTCCGCGCCACCCCCGCCTCGGGCGAGCCGCAGGACGGCTTCGCCGGCCAGGCCGGCTTCGGCACCATCCGCCAGAAATACCTGGAGTCCTCCAACGTCAACGTGGTGCAGGAGATCACCGAGCTGATCTCGGCCCAGCGCGCCTACGAGATGAACGCCAAGGTCGTCGAGGCCGGCGACCAGATGGCCTCCGCCGCCACCAACATGCGGTGAGCGCCGTGGCCATGGCCTCCACCGCAAACCGCCGGCGCGGGCCGCGGGCGGCATCGGCCGCGGCCTTCCTGGCGCTCGTCCTGGCGCTCGTCCAGGCGGCGGCCGTGGCCGCCGCCGCGGCGCCGTCGGCGGAAGCCGTGCTGGCCGGCGAGCTGGCCGCCACGCTGGGGCCGGCGGTGCCGCCGGGGGCGCGCGTCTCGCTGGTCCTGACCAGCCCCTTCCGGGGCCCGGTCGACGCGGTGCGCGACCTCTCCTACGACCCCCGCACCGGCATCCTGCGGGCGCTGGTGGACAGCGGCGGGCGGCTGCACGACGTCGCCGCGCGGGCGGAGATCGCCGTCGACGTGCCGGTGCCGGTGCGCCGGATCGCGCCCGGCGAGATCATCGGCGAGGCCGACCTGACGACGGTGGCCATGCCGCTCGACCGGGTGGCCGAGGGCATCCTGACCACCCGCGACGCGCTGGTCGGCATGGCCAGCCGGCGCCAGCTGGCGGCCGGGCGCCTCGTCCAGGCCACCGCGGTGGGCGCCCCGCTGGTGGTCCGGCGCAACAAGCCGGTGCGCCTCGTCTACGAGGACGGCGCCCTGGTGCTGGCGGCGCGGGGCCGCGCCCTCCAGGACGGCGGGGTCGGCGAGGTGGTGCGGGTGATGAACCTGGCCAGCAGCGTCGTCGTCACCGGAACCGTCACCGGACCGGAAACGGTCTCCGTCGCCGGCCCGCCGGCCGCCGCGCCGCCGCACTGATGAAGGGTTTCCCCATGCGCTGCCCGCTTTCCCCGGCTCTCGCGGCCCCCCTCCTGATCGCGGTCGCGGCGCTCGGCGGCTGCGCCCGGCTGGCCGAGGTCGGCAGCACGCCCGCCCTGTCCGAGATCGCCAACCCGGCCTTGCAGACGGAGGCCCGCGTCATCTCCATGCCCATGCCGCCGCCCAGCACCGCCGAGCAGGTGCCGAGTTCGCTGTGGCGAACCGGGTCGCGCAACTTCTTCCGCGACCCGCGGGCCAAGACGGTCGGCGACCTGCTGACGGTGATCATCAACATCGCCGACCAGGCGCAGTTGCAGAACCAGACCCAGCGCCAGCGCTCCAACGCCGAGAATCTCGGGGTGCCCAACCTCTTCGGGCTGGAAAGCCGCCTGCCGGCGGTGCTGCCGGACGCGGTCGACCCGTCGAACCTCGTCGGGCTCGACAGCTCCTCCTCCTCCCTGGGCGCCGGCACCATCCAGCGCAACGAGCGCATCGCCATGCGGGTCGCCGCGGTGGTCACCCAGGTGCTGCCCAACGGCAACTTCGTCGTCGCCGGGCGCCAGGAGGTGCGCGTCAACTACGAGATCCGCGAGCTGCGCATCGCCGGGGTGATCCGTCCGGAGGACATCACCAACGTCAACACCATCGATTACGACAAGATCGCCGAGGCCCGCATCACCTACGGCGGCCGTGGCCAGATCACCGACGTCCAGCAGCCGCGCTACGGGCAGCAGGTGCTCGACATCCTGCTTCCCTTCTGAGGAGGAGGTGCCGCCATGACGCGCCTTCTTCTCGTCACCGCCGCCGCCGCCGCGCTCGCCTTCGCCGCCGGCTACGGCGGCGGGCGCCTCCAGGTCATGCGCGAGGCGGCGCAGGCGAACCCCGATCCGGCCGCCGGGCAGGCCGCGTCGCCGGGCGGGACGGAGGAGGCCGGCGCCCCCTACTACGTCGACGCCGGCCAGTTCGTCGTTCCGGTGCTGTCGGACGGGCGCACCGCGGCCTTCATCCTGGCCAAGCTGACCCTGGAGGCGGCGAGCCAGGACGACGCCAACCGTCTGCGCCGCACCCTTCCGCACACCCGCAGCGCCCTGTTCCAGTCGCTCTACGGTCTGGCCGGGGCCGGCTCCTTCGAAGGATCGGCGGTGGATCTGCCGGGAACGGAGGCGGCGCTGCGCCGCAGCGCCAATGAGCGCTTCGGGCAGGAGGTGGTGAGATCGGTGCTCATCGACCGCCTGCTGCGGCAGGACAACACGCGCCTGTGATGCGGCCGGCGCCTGAAGGCGTCGTCCGCATCACCTTCGCGATCCATGCTTTCGCATCGATCCGTCGGGTATTTACCGGCGGCGCCCAATGGACGTGTTCATGCGCCGCCGGTATGACAGGGTCGAGCCGGACGTCCTGACCTGCGCTTGGCCGCAAGGGCCGCGATCGCGGCCCCGCAGGCCCGTCCGCGCGCCGAGTGGTGCACCAACGCCCCCGTCATCCGGTCTGCGGACCAGAGCCGGGCAGCACCGGCCCGGCGCCGAACGGCCGGTTGATCACTGCCAGCGCCTCCGTGGCGGCGAACAGCCGGTTGCGGCGGTAACCGGTCCGCTCGGTCAGGATGCCGACCTCCTGCAGCAGGTGGACCGCCGTATCGGCCGCCCGGAACGTCACGTCGAGTTCCTTGGCGAGTCGGTTGACGGTGATCACCGGGTAATGCGGCAGCAGGTCGAGGGCGCGCAGCGCGGCCGAGCCGCGGCGGAACGAACGGCGCCCCAGCCAGATCGCCCGGAGAGCCGTCAGAGCGCGGCGGGTCACCATCAGTTCGTCCACGGTGGCCACCACCGCGTCGGCCAGGCAGCCGACCAGCGCGTGCCATTCGAGGCGCTGCTGCGCGGCCTTGAGGGCGTCATGGTACGCCTGCTTGTGAGCCTCAATGTAGGGGCTGAGGTAGAGCGGAACGTGCCCCTCGGCCGCCATCATCAGTGGCAGCAGCAGGCGCCCGACACGTCCGTTGCCATCGCGGAACGGGTGCACGGCCTCGAAATGCGCGTGGCCGATGGCCATGCGTGTGAGCAAGCCCTGCGTCATGGACTGCATGCCTTCGTTCCGCAGATGCTCCAGGCTCTGCGCGACGCACGCGGGTACATGCTCCGGTGGCGGCGGGTTGAACGTCGAATACGCGATGTTGCCGCCGCCGCCGATCCAGGCGACAACCTGCCGGAGATCGCCTGGCGCGTCTCGGTACGCCGTGTCGCCCCTCATGACGGCGCGGTGGAGGTTCTGCACCAAATCGAGGGTGAAGATCGTTGCCCCCTCCGACCGGGCGCGGGGCAGGAAGGTGTCGAGGGTCCTGGCGTAGTCCCGCACCTGCACGGCCGCCTCGGTCGCATCCCCGTCTTCGGTCTCCTCGACGGCGAGCAGTTCGTCGAGGGTCGAATTCGTGCCCTCGATGCCGGAACTCGACACCGCCTCGCGCCGGATCAGAACGCGGCTTAGCAGGTAGGGATCATGCAGATCGGTTGCGAGCGCATCGATGCGAGCGAGCGCCCGGTTGGCCGCTTCGCTGCGCGCCAGCGCCGGCCCCAGCGGCACCGCGTCTTCCGGTGGCGGCAGGGGCACGACGCCGTAATGCGCCTGGTGCGGCGCCGGAAGGCGGACAAGCCGCTGGCGCACGTCATGGCACAGATCGTCGCGGCGCATGGGGAGAAACCTTCAGCGTGGAGTCGTAAGGGTCATCCTTATTGAAGGTTATCACGTCAACCTACACCAGGAAAGCGGCAGGCGGCGCAACGCGGATCACGGGACATCGCCATGGCGAGCCTTTACCGACCGGCATCGGCCGTGCCGGGGTGCCCCGGTGGCGCCGCCGGGGCGTCAGGAGGCCGACAGGATGTCCGCGGCGCCCACCACCCCGCCGCCCTTGAGGACGAAGCGGGTGGTCCCGTCCAGGGTGCGGACCTCCTTCACCGTGTCGGTCACCACGGTCGCCGTCTCCAGGCTTCCCCCCCGCTTGTCCTTGGCGGTGATCCTCACCTGATAGAGGCCGTCCGGGGCGGTGCCGCCGTCGGCCAGCCGTCCGTCCCAGGTGAAGACCTGCCGCCCGGACTGGGGCGAGCCGGTGGCGCTGTGGACGAGCCGGCCGGCGCTGTCGAGCACGTCGATCCGCACGCCGGCGGCGGCGCCCTCCACCGCGTAGGCGATCTGCGCCTTGCCGTCGGCCAGCGGCAGGGCGTCGCTCACCGCCTCCACGGTGCGGCCGAGATAGGCCATGTCCATGCGCATGCCGCTGTTCTTCAGGGTCTCCAGCACCTGGGCCAGCGCCTCGTTGGTCTTCACCCCCTGCTCGACGGTGGAGAGCTGGGCAAGCTGCGTCATGAACTGCGTGGCGTCCATCGGCGACAGCGGGTCCTGGTTGCGGAGCTGCGCCGTCAGCAGCTTCAGGAACGCCTGATAGTCCACCGTGGCCTTGCGCGCGTCGGCGCCGGCCGTGGCGGCGACGTCCCGGGTCGCGGCGGATGTGCCGCCGGGGGCGGCGTTGGTCGCGGCGCCGGCGGCGGTCGCACTGGTCATCGCTCGGGGATCCTTCTGCTTGGGCTGCTCGGGCTGCTCGGGCTGCTCAGACGGTGACGTCCACGATGCCGTCGATCGGGACGGGTGTGCGTTCGGGCGGCGTGTCCGCGGCGGCCGGCGGTTCGGCGAGGCGGAAGCCGCGGCGCCCGCCGCCGGGCTCCTGGTCGAAGGCGCCGGAACCGCGGGACTGGCCGTCGCCCTGGAGCGAGAATTGCAGGCTGCCGCCGTCGAGCTTCAGCCCGGCGTCGCCCAGCGCCCGTTCCAGCTGGTGGAGGTCGCGCCGCAGCAAGGCCAGCGTGTCGGCCTTCTCCGCGTGCACCGTCAGCGAGACGGTGCCGTCGGCGACCTCGGCGACCACCCGCACGCGGCCGAGGTCGGGCGGCGTGAGGTCGATGTGGAAAGTGCCGCCGCCCCCCTCGGCGACGCGGACGAGATGGGGGGCCACCTGCGCGCCGGGCGTGCCCGGCTGGCCCGGGCCGGCGGATCCGGGGGCGGGGGCCGCGGCGCGTGTGGCCGCGTCGTAGGAGGCCGCCTGGACGGCCAGCGG
>JAEZHQ010000015.1 GCA_023416455.1 Pseudomonadota bacterium
GGCGTGGGGGCCTCGCCCAGACGGTCGGCGAGCCCGCCCGCCCGCGCCTCGCCCCAGAGGTCGCCGAGCGGCACCCGCTGCCCGACGATCGCCGCCATGGGCAGGCCGAGCCAGGGCAGGGCGGCGCCGGGCCGGAAGCGGACCCCGGTCACCGTCTCGCCGGGAGCCGGGGTGGCCACCGCCGCCGTCTCGTCCGGCCCGGCCACGACGAGGCGGCCCCCCATCCAGAGCAGGTCGACGCAGCCGTCCGGAAGGACGGTGACGGGGGACGCCGGGCCGGGCGGGCACCGGTGCGTCCACAGGCAGCGGATGTGGCGCGCCAGATCCGGCGGGGGCCGGAACTCGCGGTAGTGCCTGTCGTCCGCCGGTACGGCCGCCCCCTCGTCCCCGTTCCGTCGCATCACGCCCTTCCCCCCATCCGGCCGCGTCCCGAAGAAGGCTTTTCCGGCGCGCGCGGGAAGGCTATCACTGCGCCAGTCGAGGAAGGAAGACTCATGGCACCGCCCCCATCGAAGGCTCCCCGCAGACGTGCGCGCCGCGCCACGGAGCGGCTGACCATGACCGACGTGGCCGCGGCGGCGGGGGTGTCCGCCAGCACGGTGTCGCTCTACCTGCGGCGGCCGGAGGCGGTGTCGGCCGAGCTGGCGGCCCGCGTCCGCGCGGTCATCGACGAGCTGGGCTACGTGCCGAACCTGGTGGCCGGCAGCCTGGCCGCCGCGCGCAGCCGCACGGTGGGGGTCATCCTGCCCTCCATCGTCAACTCCTTCTACGCCGAGACCTACAACACCCTCCAGAGCGCCTTCCAGGCGGCGCAGTACCAGACCCTGCTCGGGGTCAGCGAGTTCGACCCGGCGCGGGAGGAGGACCTGATCCGCGCCTTCCTCGCCTGGTCGCCGGCGGCCATGGTGGTGACCGGTTTCCAGCACACGCCGCGCACCGGCGCCATGCTGCGGTCCTGCGGCGTGCCGGTGGTCGAGATGTGGGACATGCCGAACGACCAGTCCGAGGCGGTGGACATCAGCGTCGGCTTCTCGCACTTCGAGGTGGGGCGCCGCCAGACCGCCCATCTCTACGACCAGGGGAGCCGCAAGGTCGCCTACATCGGGGCGGCGCTGCACCAGGATCTGCGGGTGCGCAGCCGCACCGACGGTTACGAGGACGAGGTGCGGCGCCGTGCCCTGCACCCGCCCATCGCCTTCACCGTGCCCGACACCGCCTCCACCCCGGTCGGCTGCTGGCTGATCGACGAGGTGCTGGCCGCGCACCCGGACATCGACGGCGTCGTCTGCTCCAACGACACGCTGGCGCTGGGCGTGCTGTTCGAGGCCAGGCGGCGGGAGCTGCGGGTCCCGGAGGATCTGGCCGTGGTCGGGTTCGGCGACCTCACCTTCAGCAACTCCTGCCTGCCGCCGCTGACCACGGTGCGGCCGCCGCAGCGCGAGATCGGCGAGCGCGCCGCCGCCCGGATTCTCGCCCGCCTGTCTGGCGCCGAGAGCCGGCCGAGCCATGTCAATCTCGAGTGCGAGCTGCTGATCCGGGCCAGCACCCGCGCCCCGGTGGCCGCGTCCCCGGCCTGACCGCCGGCCCGCCGCCCGACACCGACACGAGGACCGAAGCCATGACCGACGCCGGCCCCGTCCGCCAGACCCCGCTGCCGTCCGGCGAGGCCGTTCCGGTGCTCGGCCAGGGGACCTGGTGCATGGCCGAGGACGCGCGGCGCCGGGCCGATGAGATCGCGGCCCTGCGGCTGGGGATCGACCTCGGGATGACGCTGATCGACACCGCCGAGATGTACGCCGACGGCGCCGCCGAATCGCTGGTCGGCGAGGCCGTCGCCGGGCGGCGGGACGCCGTCTTCCTGGTCAGCAAGGTGCTGCCCCAGAACGCCAGCCGGGCCGGGACCGTCGCCGCCTGCGAGCGCAGCCTGCGCCGCCTCGGGACCGACCGGATCGACCTCTACCTGCTGCACTGGCGGGGCGGGGTGCCGCTTCCGGAGACGCTGGAGGGTTTCGACGCGCTGCGCCGGGCCGGCAAGATCCGCCACTGGGGGATCAGCAATTTCGACCTTGCGGATCTGGGCGAACTGGCCGGCCCGCCGCCCGCCGCCAACCAGGTGCTCTACAACCTGTCCCGGCGCGGCATCGAGTTCGACCTGCTGCCCTGGTGCCGGCGGCGCGGCGTCCCGGTGATGGCCTATTCGCCGGTCGAGCAGGGCCGGCTGCTGCGCCATCCGGCGCTGGGCGCCGTGGCCGGGCGGCACGGGGCGACGCCGGCCCAGGTGGCCCTGGCCTGGGTGCTCCGGCAGGACGGCGTGATCGCCATCCCGAAGGCGGGCACGGCGGCGCACGTCCGCGAGAACCGCGCCGCCCTGGACCTGCGCCTCGACGCCGGGGACATGGCCGCCCTCGACCGCGCCTTTCCGCCGCCCCGCGGGCCGCAGCCGCTGGCCATGCTGTGAGGCCGCCGCCCGCCGCCGGCACCCATCCGTAGGCCGGCGTCCGCCGCCGGCCCCCATCCGCCGGCCGGCCGCTGCGGCCGGCCGGGCACGAGGAGGAAGGACATGTCTTCGACCATTCCGGACGGCCCCGCCGCCACGGGCATCCGGCCCGAGCCTCCCGCCGACGGCGGGCCGGACAAGGACCGGCCCCTGCGGGAGGACATCCGCCGGCTCGGCCGCATCCTCGGCGACACGGTGCGCGAGCAGGAAGGCGAGGCGGTCTTCGCCGTGGTCGAGCGGGTGCGCCAGGCGTCCGTGCGCTTCAACCGCGACGACGACGGGCCGGCCGGCCGCGAGATGGCCGGGACGCTGAACGGGCTGCCCCAGGACACCATGATCGCCGTGGTCCGGGCCTTCACCTATTTCCTGCATCTGGCCAACATCGCCGAGGACCAGCACCACATCCGCCGCAACCGCGACCACGCCATCGCCGGCTCCCCGCCCCGCGGCGGCAGCCTGGCCCACGCGCTGGAGCGGCTGGACGCGGCCGGCGTCGATCCCGGCCGGCTGGAGCGCGTCCTCGACAGCGCGCTGGTCAGCCCGGTTCTGACCGCCCACCCGACCGAGGTGCAGCGCAAGAGCATCCTGTCGCTGCAACGCAAGGTTGCCGCCCTGCTGGACGCCGACGACCGCACCCGCCTGACGCCCGAGGAGGCGGAGGAGAACGACGCCGCGCTCCAGGCGGCGCTGCTCACCCTGTGGCAGACCCGCATGCTGCGGCCGCAGCGTCTGGCGGTGATCGACGAGGTGAAGAACGGCATCTCCTTCTACGCCGACACCTTCTTCGCGGAGTTGCCCAAGCTGCATTGCCGGTTCGAGGATCTGCTGCGCAGCCGCCATCCGGGCCGCGCCTGGGCGCTCCGCCCCTTCCTGCGCGTCGGCTCCTGGATCGGCGGCGACCGCGACGGCAACCCCTTCGTGACCGCCCCGATCCTGCGCGAGGCCATCCGCCTGCAATCGGCCGCCGCCTTCGACCATTACCTGTCGGAGATCCACGAGCTGGGGGCCGAGCTGCCGCTGTCCCAGCATCTCACCGGCATCACCGGCGATCTGGCGGCGCTGGCCGGGCGCTCCCCGGACGGCTCGCCGCACCGGGTGGACGAGCCCTACCGGCGCGCCCTGACCGGCATCTACGCCCGTCTCGCCGCCACCGTGCACACCCTCGACCGCCACGAGGCGCTGCGCAGCGCCGTCGGCAAGGCCGACCCCTACGCCGGCCCCGACGAGCTGGCCGGCGACCTGGCGGTGCTCGCCGCTTCCCTGGAGGCCCACGGCGCCGCCCGCCTCGCCGCCGGGCGGCTGCGCCGCCTGATCCTGGCGGTGCGGGTCTTCGGCTTCCACCTGGCGCCCATCGACCTGCGGCAGAATTCCGACGTGCACCAGCGCACGGTCGGCGAGCTGCTGGCGGTGGCCGGCCGCTGCGCCGATTACGCCGCCCTGCCGGAGGAGGCGCGCGTCGCGCTGCTGGCCGAGGAGATCGCCAGCCCGCGCCCGCTCCGTTCGCCCTACGCCGCCTATTCGGAGGAGACCGCCGGGGAGCTGGCGATCTTCGACGCCGCCCGCGAGATCAAGCGGCGCTACGGCGACGCCGCCCTGCCCAACTGCATCATCTCCAAGACCGACGGCGCCTCCGACCTGCTGGAGGTGGCGCTGCTGCTGAAGGAGACCGGGCTGCTGCGGCCGGGCGCCGAACCCCGGCCGGCCATGAACGTGATCCCGCTGTTCGAGACCATCGAGGATCTGCGCCGCGCCCCCGCCACCATGGAGCGGCTGTTCGCCCTGCCGGCCTACCGCGCCCTGGTGGCGGCGCGCGGGGACGAGCAGGAGGTGATGCTCGGCTATTCGGACAGCAACAAGGACGGCGGCTTCCTCACCTCCGGCTGGGAGCTGTACAAGGCCGAGATCGAGCTGGCGAAGCTGTTCGCCCGCCACGGTGTCCGGCTGCGCCTGTTCCACGGCCGCGGCGGCTCGGTGGGGCGGGGCGGCGGCCCCAGCTACCAGGCGATCCTGGCTCAGCCGGTGGGGGCGGTGAGCGGCCAGATCCGGATCACCGAGCAGGGCGAGGTCATCGCCTCCAAGTACGGCAATCCCGAGGTGGGCCGCCGCAACCTGGAGGTTCTGGCCGCGGCCACGCTGGAGGCGACCCTGCTCGACCTGGAGAACGACGTGGAGCCGGCCGAGGGCTTCTACGAGGTCATGGACGAGCTGTCCGGGCTGGCCTTCGCCGCCTACCGGGGGCTGGTCTACGAGACCCCGGGCTTCACCCGCTACTTCCGGGAATCCACGCCGATCTCGGAGATCTCGCACCTGAACATCGGCAGCCGGCCGGCCTCGCGCACCAAGTCGGACCGGATCGAGGATCTGCGGGCCATCCCCTGGGTCTTCTCCTGGGCCCAGTGCCGGCTGATGCTGCCGGGCTGGTACGGCTTCGGCAGCGCGGTCGAAGGCTGGCTGGCCGGCCGGCCCGACGGGCTCGCCCTGCTGCGCCGCATGCACCGGGCCTGGCCCTTCTTCCGGGCGCTGCTGTCCAACATGGACATGGTGCTGGCCAAGAGCGACCTCGCCATCGCCTCGCGCTACGCCGGGCTGGTCGGCGACGCCGAGTTGCGCCGGCGCATCTTCTCCCGCATCCGGGAGGAATGGAGCCTGACCCGCCGCCACCTTCTGGCGATCACCGGGCAGGAGGGCTTCCTGGCCGACAACCCGCTGCTCGCCCGCTCCATCCGCAACCGCTTCCCCTACATGGATCCGCTGAACCACCTCCAGGTGGAGCTGCTGCGCCGGCACCGCGCCGGCGAGACCGACGAGCGGGTGCGGCGGGGCATCCACATGTCCATCAACGGGGTGGCGGCCGGCCTGCGGAACAGCGGCTGATGCGTGTGGCGGGAAGGATCGCCGGGGCCGGGATTCAAAAAGGGGACCGGATTCAAAAAGGGGCCCAGATTCAAAAAGGGGTATGTCGCCGCTGTCCTCAGCGCGTCATACCCCTTCCGCCCTTTGCGGGCCTTCTCCCTAGACTCAGGCTGTGCACGCTTCGTATCGCTATTATGTGCGGATTTCAACGAAAATAAGCAACGCAGCCCACTTGATCCTATTGTGCAATGCGGCATAATGGGACCCGCGCCTTATGGCGTTTCCTCCCTAGACTTCAGGCCGCCGGGCATCGTCCGGCGGCCCTTTTTTATCCGGCGCCGCTGCGGCGCCGCGCAAGGCCCGTTCCCCGGCGGCCCGCCATGCCGGACGGCAGCGGCGGAGCGCCCGCCAGGGCCGGCCGTCGATCGCCGCCAGCCCGCCCCCGATGAGCGCCATGCCGGCCAGCTGCCTCGCCTGGATCGTCTCATGGAGGACGAGAGCGCCGAGCAGCATCGCCGTCACCGGGATGAGCAGGGTGACGAGAAGCAGGTTCGTCGCCCCGGCCGTCGCCAGGATGCGGAAGTAGAGAATGTAGGCGGCCGCGGTGGACAGAAGGGCCAGGCCGGTCAGGGCCGCGACGGTTCCGGCGGACGGGGCGGCCAGGGTCCAGGGCCGGTCGACGGCGAGCATGACCGGGAGCAGCATCAGGCTGGACGCTGCGACCTGTCCCGTGGCGGTGGCCAGGGGAGGAACGCCCATGTCCTTGAAGCGCCGGCCGAACACCCCGGCGACCGCGTAGGAGAAGGCGGCGGCAAGGATGGCGAGCTGGGCGGGCAGCTCGGCTCCGGCCATCGGGAGCGCGCCGCCGCCGCCCATGCCGCCGCCCATGCCGCCGCCTCCGCCGCCGCCCATGCCGCCGACCATGACGGCGACGCCGGCAAGGCCGGCGAGCACGCCGGCGATGCGCCCAGCCCCCATCCTCTCGTCCCGGGTCAGGGCGTGGGCGACGATGACCGCGAACAGCGGGGTCGTCGCGTTCAGGATCGAGGCGACGCCGCCGGCGATGTGCGTCTGGCCCCAGGCGATGAGCGTGAAGGGGATGGCGTTGTTGAGGAGGCCCATGCCGAAGAAGGCGGTCCACA